>JBEEGU010000027.1:0-3533 GCA_041167025.1 Verrucomicrobiota bacterium | reverse complement strand
GCCGGCGTTTTGATTCCAGGCGGTTTTGGTGAACGCGGAGTCGAGGGGAAAATCAAAGCAGCCCGCTTCGCACGTGAACATAATGTACCCTACCTAGGACTTTGTCTGGGCATGCAAGTAGCGACGATCGAATTCGCCCGCAACGTCTGCGGACTCGAGAACGCCAACAGCACAGAGTTTGACAAGAAAGCTCAAGAACCGGTGATCTCGCTTTTGGAAGAGCAGCGGGGCGTGGTCAATAAGGGAGCGAGTATGCGGCTTGGCACTTGGCCGACCAAAATCGTTAAGGGCACTTTAGCCCAAAAAATCTATGGCCAGGATGAAGTGCTCGAGCGGCATCGTCACCGCTACGAGTTCAACATGAAGTACCGCGAAAAAATGGGTGAAAAAGGTTTTACCATCTCCGGGACTTCACCCGATGGCGCGTTAGCCGAGCTCATCGAGTTACGCGATCACCCTTATTTTCTGGCCTGCCAATATCATCCGGAATTTCAAAGCAAACCGACCAAGCCACATCCGCTCTTTAAGGGTTTCGTGGAAGCGTGCAATATCCGCCAACAGGAAAATTGCGGGGAAACCTCATAGCACCAGAGGGGCTTCGTGTTCCTTGTAGCGGCGGTCTGTGACCGCCGAATTCTTTTTCGCTGCTGGCCGATGAGTATGGCCGGTCGGTGACCGGCCGCTACCGGTTTACCATTCGCTAGCTCTCGAAGCGCGGCGCAATCGATCATTAATTGCCGTGCCCAGACCGTGCTCGGGGACTTTCTCTGCCACGATCAGATCGAGACCGGCTTGATCCAGCTCGCGCAAATAACGAAATAGATTTGCCGCTGCTTCATGCAGGTCCTGTTGTTCGCTCAAGCAACGAATGACCTCATATTTCAGCGAGCCTTGCTTCGTCGTAACCGCATTCCAGGCCAGCAATCCGGCTCTCTGATTACCTGGTGGCGAAAACAGCTCGGCATCTTCAACAAAACGAAGCGGCGTTTTCGGCGCGTAATGCGAGGGCAACTGACCCGGCGCCGATATTTTACCGCCCCCATTTGTGCGCGGCACCAAGTCGAATCCCAATTCCTGCAACCGTTCTTCGGTGACAGGGCCGCGCCGCAAAAGGACGATCTTGCCGGCGCGAATCTCCACAATAGTAGACTCCAGTCCGTGCGAAGTTGGGCCCGCGTCCAGAATTAGCGGGATTCGGCCCTCTAATTCATCAAAAACATGCTGCGCTTGGGTGGGGCTGATCCGCCCGAACCGGTTGGCGCTCGGCGCGGCCAGAGGCCGACCGAAATTACGAATCACAGCGTGAAAAACGGGATGAGCGCTAATTCGAACGGCCACGGTATCGAGTCCCGCGGTGACAATGTCTGGAATAAGATCTCGCTTCGGCAGAACGAGCGTGAGGGGACCGGGCCAAAATGCATTTACGAGCGCTGATACTAATTCTTGATCTTCAGTAGTAACCGTCGCAACCCGCTCCAACCAATCTTGTTGCGGCAAATGCACGATTAACGGATCGAATCGGGGACGTTCTTTTGCTTCAAAGATTTTTGTGACCGCCTCCGCAGCAAGCGCGTCAGCGGCAAGTCCATAAACGGTTTCGGTGGGTAGCGCTACAATTTCACCGTTGGCCAACAGCTCGACCGCCTTTTGAACTGATCGATCGGATGGGAGCTGGCTCGTCGAACCAAGATCGCCAGCCGCAACCGCGATCTCAGTCTTCACTTCGGCACTCGCGCCGCAAGCACCGACTCAGTCTGTTTGCTGCGAAACCCTTCCAGGCTCGCCCGGATCTTCTCGTCGGAAAGGCCGAGGATGCTGGCCGCGAGGAGAGCGGCGTTCTTAGCGCCCGCGCTGCCTATCGCCAAGGTACCGACGGGGATTCCTCCGGGCATCTGGGCCATGGACAGAAGGGAATCCAAGCCGTGCAAAGCCTGTGACTGCATTGGCACACCCAGAACGGGGAGCCAGGTATAAGCGGCGATGACGCCAGCCAAGTGAGCTGCGCCGCCGGCAGCCGCGATGATCACCCGGATCCCACGTCCAGCTGCCTGCCGGGCGAAATCGGCTGTCGCATCGGGGGTACGATGGGCGGAAAGGACGTGCACTTCATTTCCAATTCCGAGTTCATCGAGAGTTTTCACGCATCCTTTCATGGTGTCCCAATCCGAGGTGCTACCCATGATTACAGCAACAAGCGAAGATTTTTCGTCCACGGATTAAGTGGTTCTCCGCAACAGGGAAATTGTAAAGTCGTTTCTTAATGAAAAGGGGCGATGCGTGCTGGCGGCCAAAGATCGCGTTACATCGCTGGCTAAGGAGGATCGGGCTCTCCGAGCGCGATGTTAATGTTTCAAGCGGCAAGGCCGAAGATTGGGCTGCTCGCATAGCATCGCGCTCGGAGAACATGATTCACCTTGGAATTGCGCACTGCTTCACCCAAATCGAGAGTGAGCAATGACGCCCGGCCAACAATCCATTGTTCTCATCGGTATGATGGGCGCCGGGAAATCTTCGGTTGGCCGATGTCTGCAGCGAAAAACGGGCCTGGTCTGTTTCGACACTGATGAGATTGTTTCCGCCCGCTTCGGTGTTTCCATCCCGGATATTTTTTCAAAATTTGGCGAGGAAGCATTCCGCCAGGCGGAAACGGCCGCGTTGGCTGAACTCGACCCGGTCGTGCCGGCGATCGTCGTGACCGGTGGCGGCGTCGTTCTCCGCGAGGAAAACAGGCAGCATTTGAAGCGGTTAGGCGTGGTGGTGTGGTTGGAAGCGGAGGCGAGCACACTTTTGGAACGTGCCTCGCGACGAGGTAACCGCCCACTATTGCAGACAGAAGATCCGAGCAGGACAATTTCCGAGATGTTACAAAACCGCCGGCCGCTCTACACCGAAGTAGCCGACGTTCGAGTGAACACGACTAATTGCAGCCACGAAGAAGTCGCTGACACGGTCTTAGCGAGTATGAATGGGCGCAGTTCGATATGAAGACTCCCGACGGAATTGCTGCCTCGGACGTGACGCAGCGCCACTCGAGTCAATTGAAGGAGCGCCTTCAATCGCTCGCGCAGGAAACGGGTTTCGATTCCTGTCGAATCGCAGCCTGCGTTCCCCCACTCCACCAGGAGCAATTCCGCGATTGGCTGCGCGAGGGCGCGGCTGGTGAGATGGCATATATGGAACGCGGTGAAGAAAAGCGCTGCGATCCGCAAAAGGTGCTGCCGGGTGCGCGATCGGTCGTCGTCCTCGCACTCAATTATTGGCAGGGCGAACGAAAGCGCGCGTCCGGAACCGCCGCGACGGGAAAGATCGCGCGCTACGCCTGGGGCGCGGACTATCACGGCCTGATCGAAACGAAGTTAAAAACAATCGACGCCTTTCTCCGCGACTCTGGCGGTATCCAAAAATGTTACGTGGACACAGGTCCGATATTGGAACGAGATCATGCCGCCGTTGCCGGTACTGGATGGCATGGTAAAAGCACAATGCTCATTGATACGCGGCTGGGCACGTGGTTTTTCTTGTCGGAAATTCTC
>JBEEGU010000026.1:0-3593 GCA_041167025.1 Verrucomicrobiota bacterium | reverse complement strand
TTTTCCTCCAATCGCCGCCTCCGAAAGCTTTCGGAGAATTAAGTCTGGCAGCCGCCGGACCGGACCGTTTGTTTTCGTTGTTTGGTTTATTATACGGCAGCGTTTCGCTTGCCTTCTGCCGGCAGGCGATAACGCCTGCCTACAAATCTATGTTGCGGCGGTTTCGCCCTCCGTTGAAGTTTCTTGGGTTTCAGAGGCAGGTGCGGCATCCGCAACCTTGGTCTCCGCCGCCGGTTCGCCTTCGGCCACTCCTGCTTTCACAGGTTCCGCGGCTTCGGGTTTCGGAGCTTCCGACACCGTTTCCGCCTGCGGAATTTCCGCTTCAGTGGCCGGAGCCGGAGCGCTGACTGATTCCGCCTTGGGCGGCTCCACTTTTACCGGCTCGGGCGCAGGCATCGCACTTGCCTTGGCATTCAGAAGCCGGGCGAACGCGGAAGCGGGCTCGTTCAGCACGCGCACCAGCTTCGTAGCCGGCGACATGAGTAACCCGAGGAGCTGACTGAGCAACACTTCGCGAGATGGCAGTTCCGCGAGGGCTTCCACTTCCTCCGTCGACAGAATTGCCTTGTCGATAACGCCAATTTTGAGCGCTGCAATTTTAAATTCTGCCGCGAATACTTTCAAAATCTTTGCAATCGGCGCTGCGTCTTTCTGGCCGGTCACGACCGCGGTCTGGCCGGTCAGCTTATCCGCCACGTCAGGCAATCCCGAATCAGTCATCGCCCGTTTCAAAAAGCTGTTTTTAACGACGTGCATTTCCGCACCGCTCGCGGCCAGGCGGTTACGCAAATCGGCGAAATGATTCACGTTCATTCGCTGATAGTCGGTCACCAGAACAAATGGTGAACGGTTCAGTTTCTCAGAAAGATCTGAAACGATGTCGGCTTTTTCCGGGCGCATTTGGGAAAGATTAGTTAGACGCTTAAATAAGGCGAAGGATCGACATGGATCCCGGGCGACATCGTCGCACTTAATGTCATTGCTTCAAGGTACCGCCCTTTCGCGGTAGCGGGGCGCGCGCGAACGACTGCTTCGATCACCGCATTGCCATTCTCCACCAGCGCGGTTTCTGCGAATGAAAATTTTCCCACCGGTACCGCCACGTTGCCATTCTTATCCAACTTGAACTCGACCCGGCCCGCCTTTACTTCCCGGATCGCCTTGGCAGTATCATCGGTCACCGTGCCCGTTTTCGGGTTCGGCATGAGCCCGCGCGGTCCGAGCACCTTGCCCAATTTGCGCACTTCGGCCATCGCCGCCGGAGTGGAAACTGCCACATCGAAATCCTGAAAGCCTTCCTGGCATTTTTGGATCATGTCCTTGAATCCGACATACTCGGCGCCGGCGTCTTTGGCCGCTTTGGCTGCGGCGCCTTCTGCAAAAACCAGCACGCGAACTAGCTTTCCGCTGCCGTGCGGAAGAGGGCATGTGCCACGAACCATTTGATCCGACTGCTTCGGGTCTACCCCGAGATGAATTGAAACCGTCACCGTCTGGTCGAACTTGGTCGGCGGAAATTTCTTCAGGGTCGCGACGGCGTCGCTGAAGTTGTAAGTTTTACTGCGGTCGAGTTGTTCGGCCGCGGCGCGATAACGTTTGCTACGATTGAGTGCCATAATAAAGCAGTGCCAGCGAGCGGATGCTCTCCTGCAGTTGAATTGGGACGCGCACACTATCGCAACATAGTTTGTTGTCAAAAGCTGTTTCCAAATTTTCTGTTCTGATGAGCGGTTGCAAGCGAGCAATCCGCTTACGGAATAATTTGTGTGTCACATCACTGCTTAGGGGGCAGTGGTATGCCTTGTCATCCCGAGCGCAAGCGAGGGACCTCCCTCTCGATCCTCGATCACCCAGGAGATTTGTGTAATCGGCGAAGTGGGTGGGGTCCTTCACTTCGTTCAGGATGACAAAAGGCGTCGGGCCATCACTCACCCTGGAGCGTCGCCGCCATTGTAGGGCAAGCCCTCCGCTTGCCTGTCTCGCGGAAGAGATTGGCAGGCGGGAAGTGCCCGCCTTCACAAACCAAACGACCGAGCCGCGTAAACCCATATGACTAAATCGGTTCCGGGGATAATCGGTCGCCCCCGGAGCATGGGTTTCAACCCCGAAAACACACATTTTAAGATTGCCAAACCGGACCTTCCCCTGATAAAACCAGCGGTTATGAAACACCCCATTATTTATAGTCTCTTGGCGGCCGCGTTGGTCCTGCTCGCCGGAGCATTGACTGGGTTCGCGCGCCCAATCGATTTTAACGAGGTTTCTCTCCTGGTGCGCAGTCATGAAAACGAAGCGTCTATAAGAGATGAAGTGTCCCGGCGCAAACTGATGCATCCCCTCACCTCTCAGCAGGAAACGACGTTGAAGGCACAAGGGGCCAGCGACTCGCTCGTGCAATCCTTGCGTAATACCAATGTCGTAGCCTCGAAGGAACAAGTGACAGCGGTCGAGGCTGCCCGAACCCAAACAAACAGCGACAAAGCCGAGCAAGGGACGGGTCACGGCCCGAAAGTTTCAATTCTGAACGTTGCCTTCGGGCACTCGATCAATCTCAGCCGATGGGGCGGCGCTGATTACGAGATCGCGTTTTATTCCTATCGAATGGCGGGAGAGGATTACATTCAGCCGGCGCTGGTGGATACGGTTCGGACCGGAACGGATGTAGCGAGGGACATTCCCCTCCTTAGCGAAGGCGAAGCATTCACGGAGGATCGGTTCCCCACGAACGAAACCCGTAACTGGAGATTCAAGCCTTACAGCGCCAGCGGTGACCTCAGAGATAATCGCTTTAATTTTAGTGATTCGGTCGCGGTGAGTTCCCATTCGTTTTCCCGCCCTCTCCAGATTGACTGGGATAACCCGGTCACGATCGAAGGCCAGCCCTATAACTTTTTCCCGGTCTACGGTGCCGGAGGAGTCTCGCTCTACTACATCGGCAAGGCGAGCGATCGCAGTGCCAGGATCGCAGTCGTTTCGCGTCACTCGCTGTAACGACATCTTAATTTTGGTTGGGACGGCCGGTAGCCGCGGTCTTTCGGGCCGCGGCTACCGAAGGGGTTCCGATCGGCCGTCTTTTAGCTTGGTCGCGACAGCGTAATCTCGAGCGCCGCCGGCGGGTTATTTTAGCATCGCGCTCCGCGACGGCGGACCTGTCTCGGAGAGCCGATCCACCTATTGCGTGCAACGGTGCTGTAGAAGCTTCGCTCTGCGAAGCGCAGTGCTGGTGTCTAAATTACACACGCGCATCGCGTCGCCCAGGGGGCGACGGCTACAGCAGCAACGGACTAACTGCCCGCGTTCACACCGCTAACCGAGAGACGTCAACAGGTTTTGGCATGGCGAACGCTTCGGCGTTAGGCCATGTCTCGCAAAGTTGCGCGGTTCGGCTGGATACCCGATTTACCGGATCATCGCGATTTACTTTTCTCTGCTCCGCCGACGATCCTACGTAAGCTACCGAGAAAAATCGACCTAAGCGCGAAATGTCCGCCGGTGTTTGATCAGGGAGAAATCGGCAGCTGCACCGCCAACGCCATCGGCGCCGCAATCGAGTTCGACCAACTGAAGCAACGGCTGCGTTCGTTCATCCCGTC
>JBEEGU010000025.1:0-7562 GCA_041167025.1 Verrucomicrobiota bacterium | reverse complement strand
CAACATTCCAACAAGGATTTGAGCGGGCAAGCGCTCGCTGTTTCCCTCCTCGATTACCTTTGCAAGGAGGACATTAATGTTCTTGAGAAGGTGCTCTCAGCCTTAATCGATCGGACCAAGTTCGCCTACGTTCCGCTGGAATATTACGACGTCGATCGCCAGATCGCGCCCATGTTGCCGGAGAGCCTCACTCTCGGGCGCTTGTTCGTCCCTTTTGATCTTGTCAGCCGCACGATGATGGTGGCGTGCTGCAATCCATTCGACGCTGCCGGACGAGAAGCGGTTCAGCAATCAGTCGATTACACCGTGATGTGGTACCTTTCGCGGCCGGGCGCGATTGTAAAAAGTTTACAGTCTATATACCGGCTCGATAGCCGGGCGTGAGCGTGTCATCCGTCGCTATGAGAAGCAAATCTTTCGGAGAACGCATCGCCGATGTCCTGATTGAGGACGGGCTATTATTGCCTAACCAGCTCGAAGAAGCGGTTACGATCCAGAAGAATGAAGGGGGACGTCTCCTCAAGATTCTAACGGACAAGGAATTTGTCACCGAACAAGACATGGCCTTCAGCATGGGCCGTTGTTTGAACACGCCGCCGATCAATCTGCCCAAATTGCGCGTGCCGGAAGACATCATGGCGCTGGTGCCGCGGGACATGGCAAGGGCGAACAAGCTGGTGCCGATCGCGCGCTTGAACGGGAAGCTGTTCGTGGCGATGGCCGATCCGACGAATGTGCTGGCAGTCGACGATGTAAAGCGCCGCGTTCAACTCGAAGTGGTGCCGATGATCGCGACCGAAAAAGCGGTCAACGATGCACTCGCCGGCGTGCACGGCGGTGCGAACATGAGCCAGGTGCTGCGCCAAGTGGCGGAAGAAGCTGCCCAATCGGCCGAGAGTGTCGAAGTCCAGGCCACGAAACGTGAAGACATCGACCTCGATCGATTGGCTTCGGACAGCGAAGACGCGCCCGTCATTAAGATTGTTAATTTGATCCTGGCCCAGGCGGTTAAGGAAAAGGCTTCGGACATTCACGTTGAGCCGTTTCAAAACACGCTCAAGCTGCGCTACCGCGTTGATGGCGAACTGATGCTGGCCGAGTCGCCGCCCAAGGCGTTGCAGCTGGCGATCACTTCACGAATCAAGATTCTGGCCGGGCTGAATATCGCGGAACGCCGCGTCCCGCAAGACGGACGTTTCCGCATCAAAGTCATGGGCAAAGAAGTTGATTTGCGTATTTCGATCCTGCCCACGGCTCACGGGGAAAAGATTGTTATCCGTATTCTCGATAAATCGTCCCTCACTTCGAGCATCGACCAAATGGGGATGGATCAATCGACATTAGAGAAGTTCAAAAAGGCAATCGACGCTCCGCACGGCATGATCCTCGTCACCGGACCGACCGGGTCCGGCAAGACGACTACGCTTTATTCGGTTTTGCATGAGCTAAACAGCCCGCAATACAACATCGTCACGGTCGAGGATCCGATCGAGTACGAGCTTGTCGGCATCAACCAGGTCGCTGTTCGCGCTGATATTGGATTGGACTTCGCTTCCGCGCTGCGCTCGATCCTGCGTCAGGATCCTGACATTGTCATGGTTGGTGAAATTCGCGACAACGAGACAGCGGATATCGCGGTCAAGGCCGCGCTCACCGGACATCAGGTCCTAAGCACTCTGCACACGAACGATGCCGCTGGTGCGATTACGCGTCTCGACGACATGGGTATTGAGCCATTTCTGATCTCGAGTTCAATCCTGATGAGTTGCGCTCAACGTCTTGTCCGCCGGGTTTGCACCAATTGCCGCGAGGAATTCATCCCGGAGGGTGAAGTGTTCGAAAAACTCGGCATGAAGCCGACCAAGGACACGGTGTTTTTCCACGGAACCGGCTGTGATCGCTGTAAAGGACGCGGTTATCTCGGGCGCGTCGCAGTGATTGAAGCCCTTCCAGTGAGCGAGGCAATTCGGCGATTGATTATTAAGCGCGCCTCGGCTGCGGTTATTAAGAATCAGGCAGTCAGCGAAGGAATGAAAACCTTGCGCATGGTTGGCGTAGAGAAAGCTATGGAAGGAATAACGACGCTCGAGGAAATCTGGCGCGTGACGTCGGAAGACCATTAAACGCGCATGAACATTCCTTTTGCCGATCTCTTTGCCAAAGCCAAGGAGCGTCTGTTCCCGTCGAAGGCGCCTGAGGCAACTGTCGTTCCGCGCCGGACCGTCGCCGAAAAAAGGACGGGCGAGCGATTCAGCAAAACGGTCATGCCGAATTCAACGCGGACGTTGACGCCGCCGGATCCTTTCAAGGTCGCGTCCGGATCATCGAAGATGCGAGGCATGTCATCGGTCGCCTTGGAATTGGAACCGAAAGCCGAGCGGTCCATCTCGCTCCAGCTAGCTGACTTTCTCGATCGTGTCCCCGGCGGGTTCGTCAAACCGGCGGACAGTTTTGACGTTACACAAAGTATTCTGCTCAGAGCATCCGAGGTTGAAAAAGGGATGGCGAGCGGCCAACCGACAATTTCGTTAGCGACGATTTACGACCAGGTCCCGGACATATTTTTGCAAAATGTGGCACCGGGCGACGCGACGCAGGTCCCTTTGCCTTACGACAAGGTACTGCAGCAATTCGAGAGCGTTCAATTACGGTCCGATCAATTGCTCGAACAAGGCGTGCCGCAAGTAGAGACGCCATTTCTCCAGGTCACGATCGAGGACAACGAGCGTTTCGGCACGACGATGATGCCGGTGCAGACGAGCGCTCATCCGCCGGTGAAAGTGGAGCCGGCGACAGCGCGCACCCTATCGACAGCAGAGCCCGAGCCGGTGATGAAATCGGTGACGCCATCCATTTCCGGGCGGCGCGGAAGCGCGGTTCCGCCAAAGAGTCCCATACCTAATCAAACGGTTCAGCCTTCGCCGGCGCCCACCAGAATACCCTTTCATCTTCCACCGAACGGAGCGGGTGAGCCCGCCTCTGAGAGAGTTCCAGCTTCAAGCGGGCCGCCCGTTCCACCTTCCCCACCTTCAGCGAAACCGGCTTCGGCGTCGAGAATCCCATTTAAGATTGCGGCGCCCTGTGCGGATCTGCGGCCGAAATTCACTCTCGTTCCGGGTGTAGATCCGGAGGACGCGGTCGCGCCGCCGGCCACGGCCGAGAAAAAAGACGATCCCAAGATGCGGCTCGCCTTAAATGTCGTGATGCGAAATGTGCCCGCATTTCAAACGAAAGGAACCCTGCCGGAAATTCCGGCGGATGTGCGGATCGAATTGCCCTGCTCCCTGATAGAACCGCAGTTGGCCAGTGGTCGAATTGCGATCGACCCCAAAATTTTTCACGCAGCGATTCCTGAAACTTACCGCGAATTGTTCGTGGTCGATGCAACCGAAACTCCAGTTTTGTTGCCTCTGCAGGAAGTGTTGATGAATCTTCCGGCGACGACTCTGCGGATGCGGGCGGATCAGGATAAAGAAGACGCCGTCGATTATTTTGAAACGCCTTTCTCGCTCCACGCCGAGTTGGATGAGCAACGCTTCCGCAGCGGCGCGACGGATCCAGCAAAACCGGCCGAGAGTCCAATAGAACCTTCGGTTGAACCTGCGAGCGAAACAAAACAAACAGAATCGAGCGCCAAACCTGAAAACGTGCCCGGAAAAACTTCCGAGCCGGAAAAGAGTGTCGAAATCCCGCCGGAAAAGAAAGTAGAACCCGCCAAGGAAGAAAAAAACGAGGCGAAGGAATTTGTCACACGCGCGAGTGCGCTTCACGGCGTCGCGGCTTGCTCGATTACTTTTGCCGACGGCTTGAGTCTGGCTGGAAATCTTCCTGCAGAAATCGCGGCGGACGGACTTTGTGCGATGGCACCGTCACTGCTGCAAAAAATAGAAAAACACATGCTCGATACGAAACTCGGCCCATTTACGGCCATGACATTGCATTGCGCGAAATCGCCCTTGACGTTTTTTATGCAAGGCAACGTTTGCCTTACGGTTTTACACGCCGACCGGCAGCTGGAGACTGACACCCAGGAAAAACTCGTCGAGATCGTGAAGGAACTTTCACAAGTTTACGCCCAACCGGAGACCCCGCATGTCGATCATTAATTACGCGAGCCGGGAGATTCAGTTTAAGATCGTCTATTACGGGCCGGCTCTGTGCGGCAAGACGACGAATCTGAGCTACATCCATCAGCGAATTAATCCGCAGAACCGGGGCGACCTGGTGTCACTGGCTACGGCGGCCGATCGAACTCTCTTTTTCGATTTCTTGCCGCTGAACGCGGTCGTGATCAAAGGTTTCGTGACCAAGTTCCAACTCTATACCGTTCCGGGCCAGGTCATCTATAACGCTACCCGTCAGCTGGTATTGCGCAGCGCCGATGGGATTTGTTTCGTGGCCGACTCACAATGGGAAAAGATGGAGGAGAACGTCGAGAGTTTTAAGAACCTGGAAGAAAACATGGCTAAACAAAACGTCGTGCTCGATGACGTTCCCTGTGTTCTGCAGTACAACAAGCGTGATCTTCCAAACATCGCGCCGGTTAATTACATGGAGTTCGTTTTGAACAACCGCAAAAAGCGGCTGCAAAGTTTCGAGGTGGTTTCGAGCACCGGGCAAAATGTGTTCGCGGCGTTAAACGCGATCTCGCAGATTCTGCTGCACAAATTCAGCAAACAAAGCGATGTGCCTCAAGCGGTGGCGCCGCAGATCGCAATTCCGATCGAACCCACGACGTCGAAAAACGAAGGAGTCCCGGCGTGAACAGTATTCCTGTTCTTACGATTGAAGATGTCGCAGGTCTAGATGGTATTCTGGGGGATTTTTTGAAAAAATCAGAAGCGGAGTTGACCGTCGTGATCGATCGCGGTGGTAATGTTATCTCCCAGTTTGGCGATCGTGACGTCATGGACGTGACGATTATCGCCGCTCTCGCCGCCGGTTCATTTGCCGCCACCCGCGAATTGGCTCGTCGCATTGGCGAAGTCGAGTTCAATGCCCTTTATCACCAGGGTAACGGCAGCCACATGTTCATGAATTCGGTTGACGACGACACGATCATGATCACGGTATTCGGCCCACGGACCACGGTTGGCTTGGTGCGATTTTATTCGACCAGCGCAGCGCAAAACGTATCTGATCTGTTGAAGAAATTGCAGGGAAAGGGGCACGGCCTGGAGTTTACCGCTGCTGATATTTCCGCCGTGCCGATCTTCGCGGAATAATTTTGTAGATGGAGGGACGACCTCGTGTCGTCCCACAAGTTAGGGATGAGACGAGCTCGTCCCTCTGCGTTACCAGCGCAGCACGTTTAGTTCTCCTTGATAGGGCCAATCTTCGGCTCGTTGAACCAGCCCGGCCCGAACTGCATTACTAACTACGTAATGCCATTTTTCTGTATAATTGTCACCGCGCCGTAGCTGTGTATCCCAAAAATCGCGCTGCCAGACCGGCGCGTCGCCTTTTTCCGGCCAGAATCGAGCGGCCTGCGATTTCCAAAATTTGACCCAGGGTGCGAGCGGTATTGGAGGAAATTCTCCCGGTGCGCAAAACAGATGAATATGATCTGGCATGATCATGTAGCGGCCAACGATCCAGGAGCTCTTCGCCCCCCAGGCGTCGCGCAATCGTTGATGTGTTGGTTCGTTAGCAAGAATACCCTTTCGATTCTTCGTGCAGACAGTTACGAAGACTATGGTCGAAGTATTATATTTTTCGAGCGATGGGAAATGAACAGGATGTTTGCGTCCATCAGATTCCACCGTTGTGGAATAACAAGCCGCAGAGAGTGGCGCAATCTGCAATAGAGAGGCGACTTGGTGTCGTCCCATTAAGTTAGGGACGAGACGAGCTCGTCCCTCCAATCGATTATCCTGCGAATGCTTTCGCCAGGAGCGTTGCGTTGTGGCCGCCGAAACCGAATGAATTGTTCAATGCCACCCGCACTTTTTTCTCGCGGGCCGTGTTCGGCGTGTAGTCGAGATCACATTCGTCATCCGGGTTCTCCAGATTGATCGTGGGCGGGATGATCGAATCCCGGATACTCAAAGCACACGCTGCCATTTCCACGGCTCCCGCTCCGCCTAACAAGTGACCGGTCATGGATTTCGTCGCGCTGATTGCGACCGAATGTGCGTGATCGCCGAAGACCGCTTTGATCGCCCGCGTCTCACTAACGTCTCCCAGGCCGGTGGAAGTGGCATGCGCGTTGATATAATCGACCTCGCCCGCCGAAATCCCGGCGTGGTCGAGCGCCATCTGCATCGCGCGCGCCGCGCCTTCACCGTTCGGCGGCGGTGCCGTCATGTGATACGCATCCGCGGAAAGTCCGTAGCCGGCAAGTTCGCAGTAAATCTTTGCGCCGCGCGCTTTGGCATGTTCCAGGTCTTCGACGACGACAACGCCGGCGCCCTCGCTCATAACAAAACCATCGCGATCGCGATCGAACGGACGTGAAGCGCGCTCGGGGTCGTCATTGCGCGTGCTCAGCGCCTTCATCGCGGAGAATCCGGCCAAGCCGATCGCTACAATCGATGCTTCCGAGCCTCCGGCCAGAAACACATCGGCATCCCCGAACTTGATCATCCGCCAGGATTCGCCAATCGCATTGTTCGAGGTGGCGCACGCGGTCACGATGCACAGGTTTGGCCCGCGCAATCCGTATTCCATCGAAATCAGACCGCTGGCCATATTGCTGATCAACATCGGAATGGTGAAAGGCGAGTTTCGTGAAGGCCCTTTCGTCATCAAGATGCTGTGCTGCTCCTGCAGCGTCCGGAGCCCGCCGATTCCGCTGCTAACAATCACGCCGAACCGGTCCCGATTCACTTTTTCCAAATCAATCCCACTGTCGCTCATCGCCATGTTCGACGCGGCCATGGCAAGCTGCGCGAAGCGATCGGTCCGGCGCACGTCCTTTGGGTTTTTGAAATACGGCTTGGGATCGAAATTGCGCACTTCTCCCCCGATTTTACAATCGTAGGCCGAGGTATCGAATGACTCGATCGTTCCGATTCCGCTGACGCCGTTCTTCAGGTTGGACCAAAATGTCTCGACGTCGTTACCGACCGGCGTAATTGCCCCAAGGCCGGTGATGACAACTCTGCGATCGTTCATAACAAAGTGATAAGTGAAGAGTGACGAGCTTAAGAAGAATCAGAGGCGCCGGGGTCTTTAACGGTTATTACTCATCACTCGTCTTTTTTGTCAGCGTGTACCCATGCCGACGTTCTGCACAGTTTGGAACAATTTTCCTTCCGTCTTAATCGATGGGGCAATGATGATTTCGGTTTGCTGAAATTCGGCCAGGTCGCGTGCGCCCACGTTGCCCATGCAGGTCGTGATAGCGCCCACCAGATTCTGACTGCCGTCGTCAACCTCGGCCGGGCCGAACAAAATCTGCTTGAGCGAGCCGGTCGTGCCCACGCGGATTCTGGTGCCGCGCGGAAGATTGGCATGCGGGGTAGCCATACCCCAATGATAACCGTGCCCGGGTGCTTCATCCGCTTTGGCAAAGGCACTGCCGACCATGACGGCATCGGCCCCGCAAGCGAGCGCTTTGC
>JBEEGU010000024.1:0-7013 GCA_041167025.1 Verrucomicrobiota bacterium | reverse complement strand
AGTGTAACCAAAATGGCCGGATTGTTCGGTTGATCGCTCAGCGAGGCCGGCTTCCCATCCTGAATCCGGAAATCCGGCCAGTATTGATCGATTCTTGCCGTGAACGGCGAATCTTCGATCTTCATCTCCTGGCCGAGGTTTTGTCCCACGTCGAACGTTGCCTCTTTGCCTGCCACGGAAACAGTCACCCGGCCGTTATTTCCATTGATCGGCGCAACCAATCTGACTTTTGCGCCGCTACTCCCGCCCTTGGCGACGCGGCCAATCTGTTCCTCCGGTGCTTTACTGAATGCGAAGATAGACTCTTCCAAATCGATCGGATCCTTTGCGGTGTTGATTTCATTTGTGCCCGGTTGTGCCGGTGCGGCCGGGGCCGCACCGCGTTTCAGTTCGATGTTCGCTAGGCCCATCGAAAAATTTCCGCGCTGAGCATCATCCGCGAGCAACCAGCTTTCGAGATGCTGATTCATCATCGCGGTGTTGACGGTGAAATGCAGCGCGGGCGTCCCGCCTTCTTTGAGTGGCTTCGGATTCAGCCTGCCATCGAGCGCGGGCGCGTAGTCGATGATGCTGAGACGGGCGCCGCTTGCGAGCGATCCAAGGTCGCGCGCGCGCTCGGGCGAAGGCGGATGGTGTAAAAACTCAGCAGGATAACCTTTGGTAATTCCATCGACATCGTGAATCCGCAATTGGCGTTGATCAACCAGAAGACGATTCGCTGGCGGCTCGCCTTTGAACAACGTTATGGTGCCTTCAATTCCCCAGATGCGGCCAATAAGGGAACCAGTGAGCAGGGTGATGATGCCCAGATGTGTAACCAGAAACGCGACGTGATGCTTGCGCCAAGGCCAGCGCGACAGTGCCGATACCGCAAGGTTAGCGGCGAGTAATGTCAGCCAAACGTTGAACCAAGGCGCCCCGTAAATGTAAGCGCGCGCGATTTTCGCATCCCAACTGGATTCGTAAATCGTGCCGGCGATGGCGGCCAAGATCAGGACTGCCAGCAGGACGACAGCGAGTTTAACTGAGGCAAAGAATTTTGCCACCGGGTGACGCAGCCAGGCCGGTCGGGCGGAAGACTTTGAGTTGGCCATGCGGTGACGATAGCTTCCGCGAGGAAGAGGATGGGTTCAACTATGCCACGAAGCGTCTTTGCCTGATGGGGCAGGTCGGCTCGGATGACTTTTCGTTATAGCTTGCCGTGCAAAGCGCGCAGATGTTCGGCGAAGCGGGTAGAGCTAAAGTTGTAATCGTTCCGGGTGTCGTCGTGTAATACGCTGAGCTCGTTATCGATGTTGAACGACCCCGTTCGTTCCATGTTCAGTGCGCGGGTCAGCGAATCGAGAGCAAGAACCAGCCGCCTGGCACCGTCGGCACTGGTTGGGCTGGCGATGGTTACGCGTTGAAGCAAATCGCGGACGGATTGTTGCGTCCACGTGGAAGTGGCCGCGTGCAATGCCATTTCATCGGCCTGCCTCTGAACCGCGGCGAAGTTGTTAGATTCAGACGTGCCAGGAGGTTTATGATTTGGGTCGGGATACAGCCCCGCCTTTTCGAGCAACGCTTTTAGCGCATTCCATCGGGTCAGCAGTTCGTCGCCGCTGGCAGCCGGCGCTGCCTGGTAAAGTTGCCAGCTCATCTCGCGTAATGCGACCGCTTGGCCGGTCAGCCAGCTCCGAGGACCGACCCAGGGATCTGTCTCGTTCCAATGCCTCGGTTCATTGCGGGATTGGCTGTCGAGCTCAAATGCGAGAATGGGATGGCCCGCGCGCAACAATTCGGGATCAACATTCTGATGACAAGCTGCGCAAGCATTGGCACGATCATAAAGGTCGCGCAGGTTTCGCATCCCGGCGCTCACCCGTATCCGGTAGGTCCAATCTGGGCGGGTGTGCCCGCGAAGCCACCCTCCGGCCGCGCCGTGGCAGCTTTCGCAGGAGACCCCTTCGTCGGTCCGGGCCGTCGGCGCGAGATGCGTTTGGGCCACCGATTGAAACGGCGAATGACAAATTGTGCAACGCGCGCTCGTCTCGGCGTGATCGATCCGGGCAGCGTCTGCGATTCGCGCCGAACGAGCATTGAGCAGAATCGCGTAGGCACGGGTGTGAAAATCCTGCCGGGACCAAGTCAGGTATTGGCTGCGTTTTTCCCCTGCGCCTCCGTGACAACCGGACGACCGGCATCCGGCGGAGCCGACAAACTGCGCTGGATCTGCGGCCGTTTGCCTGACTTCTTTGCCAACCGCCCTCGTTAGGCCAAAAAAGAGAAGCAATAGGCAGAGCCAGCGCGTTTCGACTGTGAACACGCTGGCGAGATTATCACTCCGTCGCTTTTGACGGTAATAGATTTCTCAAAAAGCCTTCCACATAAAACCGATCCCGCTTACCACGTCCTCGGGGCGGCGATCGGCATCAAATAATATTGGTTTCTAGTCCCGCCAAGCCTTCCAACTTTTGCGGATCGGTTTGGTATAGGGGCTGATGTCTATTTTCTTTAGACGCCCAACCCCTTCTTTCACCGATTCCGCCGAATCTTCGTATCTTTCTTTGAGCGATTGAACAACGGGCCAAAGGAAAGGCAGCGAAAACAAGCTCCAATTGACATTGCCCAGCTTCGGTTTGATCTCGGTCTCGTTTTCTTCCGAACCAATGGCGTGCCGCAGCGCCCAACCAATCGCCAATCCGATACCGAGCGCCCCGATAATTATCGGGACGGGGTTTTCTCGGACGAAGACTTCGGTGCGCTCGCGAGCCTGACCGGCCCGCGTTTTTGCCTGTTGCCAAACGTCACCGGTAAGGGGGGGAATCGCGGGGACATCGGCGAAGTTTTCCTCGCCCTCGCCCAAAGGTCGATCTGTCCGCAATGGGGTGGCCATTAAAGGATCCTTGGTGAAGTCTTCTTCGTTGGGATTGATCATATATAAGATTCGTAGTTGAGGCCCTGACTGCGTCTCTTCCAATTCCTTAACAACCGTCCGACAGGCGGCTTGCGAAGCATTCAGCGAGAGGAGCACATATGCCAGAGCAAAACGATAATTTAAGCGCGGGAGAGTCACCACGGACCGGGGCCGCGCCGGATCCCAAGAAGGAGGAGGCGTATTGGCGTGAGCATCACGATCAACAGCCTTATGCCGACAAGAGCCGCTCGTATGAGGATTACGCGCACGCTTATCGCGCGGGATACGAAGGTTTTGGGAAACACGCCGGGAAGAAATACGAGGAGATTGAGGACGATCTCGCTCTGAACTATGAGCGGGCACGCCCCGGCTCGGCCATTCCGTGGGACACAGTGCGGCCCGCCGCCAAGGCAGCTTGGGACAGAATGTCCGGAGTCATCGCTCCGCGCGACCCCGACCGTGGGGTCCGCGGTTCCATCTAATTAGTCCTCATCAGTTTCGTCTTTCAGAGGGACGATCCAGCCCGTCACCCTTCGTGCTGTCGACCGCGGGTAGGGTGTTAATGGCGGAGCGCCGGTTTCGTAGCGCTCGCGTTGTGGTAAGTTGAGCGGAATAACATCTGCTTGAAGCGCGCTGTTTCATTGCCGCGATGTCGGGTCCACAGCTATCGAACTCAGTCTTGAAACGAAAGAAAAGCGGAGTTGAGATCTCGCACCATCGAGCTGAGCGCCTCTTTTTGAAGCTTTCGCTCGGAAGTATAGTCGTACTTGTTCTGCTGATCTTGGGGATATGGGGCGGACATGATATTTACGTCCGATGGCAGGAAAAACGTCTGGTTCGTCGAGCAGAGTTAGCTCTGAACCAGGGAGATGCTCGCACCGCCAGCCTGGCCACGCGCGCGATTCTGCAACTTAGACCCGATAGTACTTCTGCCGCCCGCATTGCCGGCGAGTTAGCCGAACGCGTCGGGGATCGAACGGCGCTTTCCTGGCGGCGGAAAGTGGTGCAGACCGAAGGCCATTCCGCCGAAGACGTGCTTGCCTGGGCGCGATGTGCTTTACAATTCGACGATGTAGCCACGGCACAACTGGCCTTGTCACAGGTCGACGAGACCGTCCGAAAAACTGCGGGTTTTCATGCCGTCGCCGCCCTCTTGGCCCAGGCTCAAAACGACGGAAGCAAAGCCGAGACCGAGTGGACGGAGGCAGTGCGGCTTGCGCCAGATGAGAAGGCCTACCAACTGCAGCTGGGCGCGGCCCATTTACGCGCGACCGATTCCGCCAAACGTAGCGAAGGCGCAACAATTATGGGCGTTCTGCGCACAGATCCGAAATATCGCGCCGCCGCAACACGAACATTGATTAACGAAGGTATCGCGCGTCGCGAACCCGCCGCAAAAATGTTGGAACTTGCGCGCGAACTGCAGGGATATCCCGAGGCTACTTTCCACGATCGAGTTTTGTTTCTCGATTTGTTGCGTCAGGTCAATGATTCTCAATTTACCGCGAACCTTACTGAGTTGGAGAAGAGTGCGGTGAAACGGCGGGGCGATCTGGCGGAACTTCTTTCCTGGATGAGTCAGGTCGGTCTGAATGTTTTAGCGGTCGACTATATTCGGACATTACCGGCGGAGATGTTGGAGCAATGGCCGATTCCGCTCACTGTGGCCGATATTTATGTTCGGCTGAAGGATTGGGCCAAGTTGGAACGAGTTACGAAATCCGGGAACTGGCACGATTTTGATTTTGTGCGCCGCGCCTATCTGGCGCGCGCGTTGCGAGGCGAGGACAAGGCGGCCGAGGCGGAACGCGAGTGGACAGTGGCAATGAAAGGCGCGGCCACGAGTAGTGACCACATGTTAATGTTGATCCGAACCGTTTCGGGATGGGGTTGGGAAAATGAGGCGGTGGAGATGATGTGGGGATTGGCGAAGCATCCGGAGAAGCAGAAAGATGCTCTCCAGGATCTTTATCGTTATTACGCGAAGCATCGCGACACGCCGGGTTTGTATCGCGTGTTGGCTCGGCTTGCTGAAATCAATCCGGAGAACCTCGATGTGCAGAACAACCTCGCTCAGGTCTCTTTATTGCTCGACGCTAAACCGGACCAAGCGCGGCGGATCGCGGCGGATACTTATCACAAGATGCCATCTAATGCGGCATACGCCGCGACTTATGCGTACAGCCTGTTAACTAAGGGTGATGCGACGGCAGCAGGCAAAGTCATGAGTTCGCTGACGGAAAAGCAGCTACAGGACCCGTCAGTCAGCGCTTACTATGGAATGTGTCTCGCCGCGTTGAAAGATCCTCGTGCCCGGCAATTCCTCGACGCCGGCGAGAGCGCTTCTTTGCTCCCGGAGGAGAAATCGCAACTCGAAAAGGCGCGAAGTGAGTTGGAAGAAGGCGCGAGATCAAACTGATTATAGCCAGAGGCCCGGTTAGTTATTCTTGATTCATCAGCGCCTAACGGGGGTTGCTTTCCAGCATTGCGGCTCCGATGGTGCGAACGCGTGAATCTCATCGACATCGCGTTGATTGTAGTGCCACTTTTTTACGCTCGAAATTGGATCCTAGGGCGACAGACGATCCACCGACCAGGTGCCGTTGCCTTGCCGGGTATAGCGAAAGCGATCATGTAAACGATTGGAACGCCCCTGCCAGAACTCGATTGTTTCTGGTATGAGCCGGTACCCACCCCAGTGTGGAGGCAGCGGAATCGTCTTATCGATGAAGCGCTCTGTTACTTCCGCCATGCGCGCATCCAGAATACGGCGCGCATCCAGCACTTCGGTTTGCCGGGAAGCCCACGCTCCTAACTGGCTGCCGGCAGGACGAGAATGAAAATAAGCTTCCGATTCCTGGCGTGAAGTTTTTTGTGTCTTGCCGGTGACGCGAATTTGTCGGTCCAGTTCAATCCAATAAAAACCTAGCGCCGCGTACGGATTCGCTGCGAGATGGCGTCCTTTTTCGCTTTCGTAATTCGTAAAAAAAACAAAGCCGTCTTGATCGAATCCCTTTAGCAGAACGATGCGCACCGCCGGCCGGCCATCAGCGGAAGCAGTGGCCAGGCTCATGGCATTGACATCGCGGATCTGAGCTTCAATCGCGGCAGTGAACCAATTGGAGAATTGTTTGATCGGGTCGGGATCCAGGTCCCGGCGGCGCAAACCACTGGCGGCGTGTTCGTATTCGGGAGCAGGTGAAGTGGGCGAAGCGTCCATGCGAAAATCCAACAACAGACCCTATGGTGCGTCTGCGAATTTGTCGATCGGTAGACGTCAACGAGGTTGAATGATCTGCGCCAACTGCCGGTGCAAGGCAGCCTCGCCCTCGCCCTGATCTTCGTAGCCCCAGACAACCAGTTCCAGCATTTGCGCACCGATTTCACGGCGCCCGCGCCACGCCGCGCGCAGGCGTCCCCGCGCTGTCCAGTCCTCCTCGGTTGCGGAGTTTACATTCTCATATGACGAGCGCGCGTCCCAGTAACAATAAAGGACATGCAAGGGAACTCCGTGATCGTCGAAGCGATATGAGCGAACGGGCAGATTCACTCCGTTCATCGTGAGCAAACGGATGCCGTCATCGCGAATCATGGTCAGACCGCTAGCGGGCAGACAGATATCCGGACGGTGAATCTTGACGAAAAGCGCCGCGGTGTGGCCGGGCAACCACCGGAAAAAATACATCATCCAGTGATGGGAATCCGATCCGTTCCAGGTTGCGCCGCCACCATCGTCGTAACGCAACAAACCTTGTGTTTCCGGTGGAATATTCACGGATTTGTAGGCCTGTTCCGAGTCTGGCCAACGTGCAAACCAGCGAGACGACGCGAAAGCCGATTGATGAGACCGGTACCAAGCTTGGACGGCCCCTTCAACTAGCAACAGCCAGATGGCGAGTGCCACAAACAGTTGTGCGGGCACGCGTAAAGACAGGTTGGTGCTGCCCACGGCGCGTGACGGAAGTGATTCGGGTGAGAACCGCTGCATGATCAAGCTCACCGCCCAGAGGCCAAACAGGCAGACCATCAGGATAGTGAGGCCGGCTGGATCATGCCACGCCTCGATCGATTGCGTGCCATGGTTCGCGCCCATCCAGACCAGAATTGCTGTTCGGAC
>JBEEGU010000023.1:0-4739 GCA_041167025.1 Verrucomicrobiota bacterium | reverse complement strand
AAAACCCATGATGAGGAGGGCAATCATGGTCCGGTTGCAAAAGAAGGTTTTCGCGCGTTGGTTACCCGCCCGCAGCTAATTTTCGCAGCTCACGCTTATCATGGATCTTTCCATCGTCGGTTCCGGTTATGTCGGCCTTGTTACCGGCGCGTGCTTCGCTGACGTCGGTCATAATGTTCTGTGTATTGATAATGACGTGGCCAAAGTCGAAGCCCTGCAGAGCGGCAAAGTTCCGATTTATGAGCCCGGTCTGGAAGAGGTCATTCATCGCAATGTTTCCGCGCATCGATTGCGCTTCAGCAGCAGCATCGAGGAAGGAGTGGATACAGCACAGATCGTGTTCATCGCCGTTCCGACACCACAACGCCCAAACGGCGATGTGGACTTGAGTTATATCGAAAAAGTCGCACGCGAAATCGCCGGGGTCCTGAAAGATTACCGCGTGATCGTTGACAAGAGCACAGTCCCGGTAAAAACCGGCGAAAAAGTCGCTGAATCGATCAAGCGATATAATCGACATGGTGCCGATTTCGATGTCGTTAGTAACCCCGAATTCCTGCGAGAGGGCTGCGCGGTCAAGGATTTGATGCAGCCCGACCGGATCGTGATCGGCGCGCAAAGTGAACGAGCCATTGACCTGATGAAGAAGGTTTACGAACCGTTCATGGCTCCCATTCTGGTGACCGATATTAACAGCGCCGAATTAATAAAACACGCAGCGAATTCCTTTCTCGCTCTCAAGATCTCTTATATTAACGCGCTCTCGGCCATCTGCGAGGCGAGCGGCGCAGATGTCGAAAAGGTCGCGGACGGCATCGGAATGGATCGACGCATCGGACGCAGTTTTCTCAATGCCGGAATTGGATACGGCGGATCCTGTTTCCCGAAAGATTTGGCTGCCTTTATTACAATCAGCGAGCAATTGGGAATCCCTTTTCAGCTATTGAAGGAAGTACAGCGGATCAATGAAGATCAAAAAAATCGCTTTCTCAAAGTGATCCGCGACACGCTATGGGTCTTGCGCGAAAAAAAGATTGCGGTCTGGGGTTTAACCTTTAAACCGGACACGGATGATATCCGGTCCTCGGTCGCGATTGATCTGGTCGCGGAAATGTTGCGGGAAGGGGCCCACGTCTCGGTCTATGATCCAAAGGGGATGGAAAAGGCGCGCTCGGTCAAGGCGATCGCCGACGCCCAATTTGTTTCGAATGCCCTCGAGGCACTCAACGGTGCCGAAGCGCTTGTCATCGCGACCGAGTGGAGCGAATTCGCTAATGTTGATCTCGCGGCGGTGAAAGACAAAATGACGACGGCCATCGTCTTCGACGGCCGTAACTTGTTCGACCCCCAAACCATGGCAAAACTAGGCTTTCGCTATCACTCCATTGGCCGGGGCAGTACGGCACCGCGCTGACGAATTCGTGGCGCAATCATCTGCGCGGCAAGCGGCTCTTGTCGCCCTGCAACTTTGGCGAACCGAGCACCGCCGAGGCGATTCAATTCTATCGGAGCTGCTCAGGGAGACGTCCATGGGCGTGTCGGACCGCGCTTTTACGGTGGAATTGTTTTATGGCGTATTGCGGAATCTGACTTTGCTGGATTTCTGGATTGGTTGTCTCCGTCCATCGACTATCGATGCCGATCTCCATGATGTCCTCCGGCTCGGCTTGTATCAGATCCTAGTACTTGGAATCCCGGACCATGCCGCCGTGCACGAGTCTGTTGAGCTGGCGAGAAAAAAAGGGCGCGGTCTGATCAATGCCATATTGCGGACGGCCACTCGACAACGAGACGAGTTACGGCAGCGCGTTCAAGTCCAACCACTCTCAGTGCGAGAATCCCATCCTGGATTTCTCATTTCTCGCTGGCAGAAATCGTTCGGCGCGGAAGCGACCACGGCACTCTGCCGATGGAACAACCAGGCGCCTCCGATCTATGCTCGCATTAACCAACTCCAGATCGATCCCGAACAATTCACACATCGCTATCCAGACGCGCAACCCTCTGGGCGCGGCTCTCAATTTGTTCGATTTGTCGCGATTCCAAAGGCAGCCCTTGATCGGGGACATTGTTACATCCAGGACCCGAGCACAGCGCTTGCCTGCCGTATGGTCAACCCACAGCCTGGAGAGAAGGTCCTGGACGCCTGCGCCGCGCCAGGCGGCAAGACCGGATTTCTCGCCGAGATGATGCAAAATCGCGGATTGATTGTGGCGTGCGATCGAGATCCAGAACGTGTTCGGCTCCTCCAAGAAAATGTCGCGCGACTCAAGGCCGAGATTGTGCAGACGATTGAACACGACTGGGAGAAACCGATCCCGCGAAAACTCGAATCGCTTGCCCCATTTGATCGGATCTTAATCGACGCTCCATGTACAAATACCGGGGTAATGCGTCGACGCGTCGACGTGCGATGGCGTTTACGACCCGAAGATTTACCTCGAATGCAGCAGCAACAGCTCAAAATCATTGAAGCGGCCTTAGGTCTGCTCCGGCCTGATGGTATTCTGGTTTACAGCACTTGCAGCCTCGAGTCGGAGGAAAACGACCGGGTGATGGAGCGGTTGCTGGCAATAGGGACCAACATGCGCTTGCTCGAACGAAAAGATCTTCTTCCCTTTCGAGACAAATGTGACGGGGCTTTCGCTGCAGCTTTACAAGAAAACAGCGGGTCATCGCACTAAGGTTGCATCTAGAAAAGGCAGTGGAATCGTAGCAGCTCTATGCACGACGTTCGCTTTGACAAATTGGCCAAGCTTTTGGTCGAGTATTCCATCCGTCTACAAAAGAATGAAAATGTCTTAATCGAAGCCTTCGACATCCCCGACGAAATGACGATCGCCCTGATCCGGGCGGTACGAAAAGTCGGCGCGACTCCTTTTACTCAGATCCAACACGCCAAAGTCAGCCGAGCACTGGCGTTGGAAGCGACCGAGCGTCAGCTGAATCTCGCGGTTGGCCACGAGCTCGCGCGCATGAAAAAAATGCATGGCTACATCGCGATCCGCGGCAGTAACAACATCACAGAGTTATCGGACGTTCCTGTGGACCAATTGAGACTGGTCGCTAAAAAAATGCGCCCCATCCAGGACCAGCGGGTCAAGAAAACAAAATGGGTTGTTTTACGCTGGCCCAACCCGGCAATGGCTCAACTCGCTGGAACCAGCACCGAAGCATTCGAAAATTTTTATTTCGATGTGTGCACTTTGGACTATCGGAAACTGCAGCCGGGCATGAAAGCGCTGAAGGCGCTGTTTGAAAAAACGAAACGGATTGAGGTAAAAGGACCCGGAACCGATTTGCGATTCAGCGTAAAAGGAATCCCGGCGGTCATCTGCGGTGGGGATCGGAACATTCCGGACGGAGAAGTTTTTACGGCGCCAGTCAAAGATTCAGTCGAAGGCCATGTGACATTCAATGCGCCGACGATTTACCAAGGAGTCGGATTCGACGGAATTCGGTTGGAGTTCCGAGAGGGAAAGATCGTTAAGGCTACCTGTAATCAAACACAGAAACTTAACGATATTCTGGATTCGGATTCGGGCGCGCGTTATATCGGCGAGTTTTCGCTCGGGTTCAATCCCTACATTCTCCAACCGATGAGAGATATCCTGTTTGACGAGAAAATCGCCGGATCATTCCATTTCACGCCCGGACAGGCATACGAAGAAGCGGATAATGGGAACCGCAGCCAGGTGCATTGGGACATGGTGAATATCCAACGGCGCGAGTACGGCGGCGGAGAGATCTATTTCGACGGCAAGCTGATTCGGCGCAATGGGGAATTCCTGCCTAAGATGCTCCAGTCGCTCAACCCGAGTCGCTTCCGCAAACCGGGCCGGCGCCCCTAGACAGCGCACGGCCCCGATCACGTTATTCGCAATCGGGGCCGGCGTTTTTGTAAAAAGAAAGACTGTTAGCCAATCCGCCGCGGCCCTTGGCCGAGGAGATTCAACTGCATCAGTCCAATTTCGCCACTGGCGCCAAGTTGTAGATTCGCAATCTCGAACATAGGCGCTCCTTCGACCGTTCCCGCGCCCGCCAACTGGACGGCAACCTGTTTCGAAGTGGAGTTCAGGACGATCGACGAGATGTCGAACGAAGGTGAGAATTCAACGGTGGCGATCTGGAATCCGGCAGTGACGAAGACCGACGCCTGTTGCGAAGGTGTCAGTTGAACCGGAGCGGCCTCGAAATTCGAAATCAACTGCAAGCCTCCGACCGTAAACGAAGGCGATCCGACAATCGTAGGCCTCGCCTGCTGGGATGGAGTGAGTCTGACCGTACCTAGTCCGCCGCCTGATGGCTGGATTTTCGAGATCTCGAATGTGACCTGCAGGTTCATTGCCGGTTGCGGCTGCTGCGAGGGAGCGAGGCGCATGGTGACAATCTTGGAAGTCGGCCTCAATTGCAGGGCACCCATTTTGAATGTCGGTGTCAACTGCATCGACGCGATCTCAAAAGAGAACGTCAGCTGCACGGCGGTTTGCATCGCGCTAGCTGGTTGCGGCGAGCCCCCGGAGGACGGAGTGCGGATCATTGGAGCGGTTGGGGTTTGGATCGGTTCAGGCATGTTTTCAGGTGTGGTTGGTTGAAGGATTGAGGACTCGGTGGAAACGATTGAGGAAGCGTACGATGGTATCTCAATCACTGGCCGGCGCAACTCACGAACTTCGGCAATCGGCAACGGTTCCGATATAATCTTGATCGGTCGGTATTCTTCTTCTTCCTCGGTTTCT
>JBEEGU010000022.1:0-6047 GCA_041167025.1 Verrucomicrobiota bacterium | reverse complement strand
AAGATAGCGATACCCAGACCGCAAGCCGTCGCGATAAGGGCCTCGGCAATACCACCGGTAACCGAGACAATCGCGATTTCTTCGTTGCCAAGAGAGGCGAACGATTTCATCAGACCGGTGATCGTACCGAGCAACCCGAGCAGCGGGGCAAGGGTCACCAACGTGTCCATGACGACCAAAAACCGACCGGCGCGTTTGATTTCGATACCGGCAGCCACCTGTAGCGCTCCCTGCAGCGATGCGTGCTGGTGATTCAGCCCATTCCACATCATGCGCAACACCGGGTCGCGAGAATCGCGCGACAGTCGGGAAGCTTCGGCGACATCGCCAACTTCGATGGCGGTGAAGACTTTCTCGATGCGCTTCGGATCACGGCGGAACCAGCGGCCTGACCACCAAAAAATACGCTCGATGACGACGGTGAGCGCAATGACTGAGACGATCAAGATCGGCCACATAATTGGGCCGCCTTTGCGGAAGTTATCGATCAGGAAGTTACCGGTCGCCGGAGCTGCGGCAGGAGCTGCTGCCGCGGGACTGGCCGACGCGGAAGCTGCGGGCGAGAGGCCACCGCTCAGGGTCGCGCTCACGCTGCCACCCGGTGCCGGAGATCCTCCGAGTGTACCAGCCGGTGATACACCGACAGCGGGAGATCCGCCAACCGCTGGAGGTCCTGGAGGAATCGCACCTCCCGGAGCCGTCGAGATAGCAGGCGCGGCGGGATTTGTTACCGCGGGCGCACCAGGAGCGCCGGGATTCGCTGGCGGCGCGACATTGGTCGCCGGCGGAATGTTTTGCCCGGCCGGAGGAGCCGCGGCATTGGGGGGGGGCGGCGGCGGGGCCGCTGGCCTATTCTGCGCGAACGAGGTCAACGCGATCAAACTGAGGCAGAGTGTAAGTAATGTTTTCATAAGTGCGGCCGAGGTTGAGTTACCAGCTCCTTTTGCTGTGAACCTCTCTTTATTCCAGACGGAACGAATAAGAGTCCAGCAAATTTTACCTTCTTCGATTGGAGGTTCCAGATTTCCATGAAGGGTGCCTATTTAATTCGAATTATCTCTGCCCGAGGGATGTAAGCAAGACCATCAAATCCTCGATTAGCTCTAAATTGATCGATTTATCGGCCACACCAACTATATGAACCGTGGCATTACGGCTCATGGCTCGGGTGGTGAGCCACCGCCGCTGCCGACGCGATTTTGCAGTGCCGGCCAGTCGCTAATTCTCGCTTCAAGCTCATCGCCTCCCCGAATCGGCCCAACTCCGGATGGCGTTCCGGTAAGAATGAGATCGCCCGGCAGAAGAGTCATGGACCGGCTGGCGAACGAAATAATCTCAGCGGCCGGATAAATCATCTGGCTCGTGCGAGCCTTCTGCTTCGTTTGTCCGTTCTGTCGAAGTTCGAGTGACACATCATCGACAGCGACATCGCGGTAGACAAAAGGGCCAACCGGAGTGTAGGTGTCGAATGACTTACAGCGGGCGAATTGCTTTTCTGTTTTCTGCAAATCGCGATCGCTGATATCCAACCCAATGGTGTAACCGAACACCGAATCGAGCGCGTACTCGATAGGAACATTCTTGGCACGGCGGCCAATGACGATTGCCAGCTCGACTTCGAAATCGGTCTGATGTTCCGGAAACGCGATCTCGATTATACCGCGGTGCGGCAGAAGCGACGTCGGCGCTTTGAACCAGATTAACGGAGTACCAAGAGGCGTCCGTTTCATTTCGGCAATGTGATCTGCGTAATTCAAACCAACCGCGATCACCTTGGAAGGTGCCACCGGCGGAGCGATTTCGACCAGCGAAAGCTTTACCACCTCGCCGGTTGTTGCCAGGTCGATCCAATACGGACTTTTCAGAATGTGCACCTCGTCGCCGAGGACTTCGCCGTAAAAAAGTTCGTCACCTGATTTGAAGGCACCAAAAGTTTTCATGCTCTATCCTAATTGTAGGGCAACCGATCCGATTGCCGAATGAAATCAATGGCGCCGCGTTTGGGCCGAATGTCCGAATGCGCATTAACAAGACGACACATTCGTGCGCTTGTCGTCCTGAACGAAGTGAAGGACCCCACCTACTTGCGTTGATCACACAAGGTTCTCTGAGTGATTAACGATTAATGGGAGGTCCCTCGCGAGCGCTCGCGATGACAATGCGAGCAACGGTCGCGAACCGAAAAAATGCGCGCCCATTTGGGGCCGCCATTGTTATCCTGAACAAAGTTAGGATTTCGCAAATCTTCGTGGGCCAGACAATTTGGGGCGTGTACATAAGGCAGGGGCCGGTTTTCCGGCCGGTACCGGCGGGATTACAACGGGGCCGTCAACGCGCCACGACTCCGACGAAATCGCGCACAGTCTTTTCCTCCGAAATGGAGAAGACGCTCCCATCCGCGCGTTTGAACCAGAAGCCGCTCGAGGAACCGCCATCAAGATTTAAGGCGCGCTGAACTTTCAGCTGGCCGATGCCGCGCGTAAGAATCTCCGATAATTCAGCCAGGGATACGTCTGAGCAAAATCCCACCGCAATCTGTTCGGTACGACCGACCACGGCGAATGTTCGCCGTGCCCGGCGGGTCCCTTCGAGGCCGGAAACGGGGCGTCCCGCATCGACGAGAAAAGGACCAGATTCAACCGCCGCCAATGTTTTCCATTTTCGGGAAAACTCATTCAAACGAATGATATTGGTCAATCGGTCGGTGCAAAGCAGGATACCGCTAAGCAATCGGCCGCGGACGAGAGGATTGATCATCTTTCCATCAACGATCCGCAGCCCGAGTGGTGCGAAATTCGGATCGAAATAGCCGCCGTTCACGCCGGCAAAACATTTCGGCGTTTCCGTCATCGCTTCCTCCAGGCTACTTCCCTTCCGATTATCCAGCAGCCGAAGTTTACATGATTTGTTGGAAAAAATGGCCAGCTCGAGCGTCGCCGCGTCTCCAGTTGCGGAACTTTCCATCACGACATGCCGATGAATGAGCGCCGGCACGGCTGACGTTTCGTCGACCGATTCTTTTTCAATCCAATCGGCGCGCGCACTGAGCGCCGCTCCGAGGACGAAAAGGAGGAGCGATACGCTAAGCCTTCGCACCGTAATCGTACTTTTTGACGAGAGCTTGAAAGCGCGCATCGTCCCGAAGCGGATCCCAAATGGGATCGAGCCTGAGCATCGGGCCAGTGATGCCATTCGGGGACGTAAGCGAACGTTCGATGAGCTGCAAAGCCTGATCCTTTTCGCCAATCCACGCGTAGATTTGGGCGAGCGCCAGGGTATACATCGGCCCGTCGAAAGCATCTTTCGATTCCGGCTTCAGTTCCACCGCCCATTTCCCTTCCCGGATGGCTTCTTCCTTTTGTCCGAGGAATGCAAGGATGCCACCGAGCATCGCATGCCTGGAAGCATCATCCGGCACCTCCCGAACAAGCTGCTCCGCTATCGGGCGCGCTTTTTTCAACTCAACCCTGGCATGGCTTTCATCCTTCATACCAAGATAAACCGAAGCGGCCATCAGTGATTTCGGAGTGGGCGCCGTCCCACCGGTGTGAACAATTTCACCCGGAACTTTTTCGATCATGGACAGGGCTTCCGGAAATTTTCGCTGCAACATGTAAATGCTGATCCGGCCGAAGGTCACCAACCCCTCGGGATCAAGCCCGGGCGGAACGTGCGCAAACATTTCCTCCGCCACGCTGAAGTCTCCCTTCCATTCCAAGGCCAGTTTCGCCTTGGTCGCACGCAAACTAAAAGATGTGGGCGCGACCTCGAGTCCACGATCAAGGGTCTTCTCGGCCATCTCGTAATTTCGGGTGGCTACATAATTGTGGGTAAGATTTTCTATCACCCAGCCATTCTTGGGATCAAGGGCCGCAGCCTTTTCCAAATGCACGGTGGATTCAGCCCATTTTCCCTGGCGGCGTTCGATTGCGCCTATTGCCATATAGACTTCGGAGTCGTTAGGCAGTCCGCGCTGAGCAATAGCCAGCTCATTTAACGCGCGCTCATAGTGCTGATCGTCGGTATCGCAATAGTAATAGAAAAAGCCAAGCGCGAGATGGGCGTCCGGAGAATCGGCCTGTAAACGCATCGCCGTATCGATCGCCGACTTCGCTTTGTCTCGTCGGGCCGGGGTCGGATCGTAACTGTGAAAGATCCAGTTTTCCACACCGCCCAGAGTGGCAAAAGCAAGCGCAAAGTTGGAATCGAGCTTCGTCGCTCGCACCAACAGCTCCTCTGCCTTGAAGGTATCCTCACGGAACTTGTCCGAGCGTCTTAATATTTCATGAGCTTGCATCAACACGAGATAGGCCTCGGGGTTCTGGGTTGGTTTGCGCTCGAGTTGCGCTTTCTCGCTCGGTGAAAGTTTGGCCTGCAACGCCTCGGCGATTTCATGGGCCAGGTCGGTCTGAATGGCGAAAACGTCGGTCAGATCACGATCGTAATTGTTGGCCCAGATGTGTTCATCATTCGCGGCGTTGATCAGCTGGACGTTGACCCGGACGCGATTTCCCTCGCGGCGGACGCTTCCTTCCAGAATCGCCGATACACCAAGCGTCTTGCCAATTTCGCGCAGGTTCGACGTCTTTCCGCGGTAGGACATGACGGAAGTGCGCGAGATGACTTTGAGATCACCGATCTTGGAAAGATTGGTCAGAATGTCGTCCTGTATCCCGTCGGCGAAAAATGCATTTTCCTTTTCCTCGCTCAGGTTTTCAAACGGCAATACCGCAATCGATTTGTCGACCTTGTGGGCGATGACCGGAGGGAGGAGGAAAAAGCCGGCTGCGGCCGAAACAATGACGCCGGTTGCTCCGAGCGCAGCGATATTGCGGCGACGATGGCTCGCGGTGGGCAACTCAGGCGTGACTTCAATCCCTTTCGGCGTGACATCAAACGCCCACGCCAGAATGAGGGCGATGGGAAACCCAATCAAGAGGAGCACGATAACAAGGCGCAGAGTCCAATTCGGCAGTTCCCAGGCGGGGAACACGGCCGAACCAATCTGGATGATGAATCCAGCCGCAATAATATACGCGGCCGCCACCCGATAGACCTTGCGTCTCTGCACCTCCTCGAAAAAGCCGCTCATGAATGATGTGAACTCGTGACCTAAGGTGCACGTTCCTGCTCAATCAGACAAACGGAAGGGAGATGTTCTGTTTGAATTGCCAGCTTGCCGGCCGGGGCAGGCAGGCTCCTGTCCGCCCCACTGACCGGAAGGCCATCGAACAACGGTTTCGATCGAAGAATGGCGCCACAGGCGCATTGATTTAGCATCGCCCGACGGAGCGGCCGATCCACCTTACCCGATCACCCAGCGCCAATCTGAAGCCTTGGTGCAGAGACCAGAAGCAATAGGGTTGTTCCGAAAATAATTGGCTTTCGCTGATAGTTGCTCGCCGCGTTCGTCATCGCGCAATCGATGATCGAAAAATCCTTCCTGCCACGCGATCTGAAGTTGTTCCGCGTGGAAATGTTTCCATTGGCCTATTACCTGGCTCATCACTTCGTCTTCCAAACGAGAGAAGCGCATGGATATGATCTGGCATTAACAGAAATAACATGATGTACCAGCGTTGTTTTGATTCATACAGTCTTGCCGACTCCATTAATCTTTTGCCCATTTCTTTGTCGGTTAACCACCGGCGTGCTCCCTGGCGATCGATCGCAATCCGAATGTGAAAAAGGCAGCCCGGTTCTACCCAATGAGGGACTTCGTGAGACAGCTTGCGGGGAAAACCGTCATAATGCATCGGAAGAAAATTAGATCAGCATTGCGCGGTGCAGCACAAGGTGGATCGGCCGCTCCGCCGGGCGATGCTAAACCATCAGCGCCGCTGGCGCTCATTCAGTTCGCTTTTGGCCCGATCAAAAATCAACCCCGTTCACCACGAATAATGCACAGTGTAGGTAACCGTTTTCTCTTCGTCCGGTTTCAACGGGACGTGGAATTCCATCGTCTGCGCGTTCGTTTTCACGAACGCATCTGACTTTTGCGTGATGTCCCAGGTGAACCAGCGATACAAATGTTCCACCGCCCGAAT
>JBEEGU010000021.1:0-4945 GCA_041167025.1 Verrucomicrobiota bacterium | reverse complement strand
TCCCTTTGTGGCCGAGTAGGGGACAAGCCCGGGCACCAGAACACGCTCACCCACGGACGATCCAATCATAATGATGCGACTACCGCTTTTCATATGCTTGAGCGCCGCCTGCGTAGCGATGAACACGCCACGGACGTTAATATTGAGCACGCGATCCATCTCTTCCAGCGTCGTCTCCTCAAACGTTTTCGGAATGGCAGTGCCGGCATTGTTTACCAGAATGTCGAGGCGGCCGAAGGTCGCGACGGCCTTGTCGACCGCGGCTTTGACGGCGTCGGCATCAGTGGCGTCCGCCTGGATCGCGATCGCCTTTCCGCCGGCTCGTTCAATTTCCTTGATTACGGAGGCGGCCGCATCGGCGCCTTTTGCGTAAGTGATGGCTACTTTGGCGCCGTCTGCCGCCAGGCGTTTGGCGATTGCGGCACCAATGCCACGGGACCCTCCGGTAATGAGTGCAATTTTTCCTTCCAGTTGCTTAGTCATTATTTTCCTCCTCAATCAAGTTTGTGGTTAATTATATATCGATAGGTATAAAACTCGACCCTGGACAAAAGCGGGTCAAGTGATTTATTTACTGATCGGTATGAAATCGAAAACTGCTCCGGCCCCCCGCGGACGGCCGCGCGCGTTCGATCCTGACGCGGCCCTGGATCGCGCGATGCACGTTTTTTGGGATAAAGGTTACGAAGGCGCTTCACTTTCCGATCTCACACGGGCAATGCGCATCAATCGACCAAGTCTTTACGCCGCATTTGGCAACAAGGAGCAGCTCTTTGGAAAAGTTCTCGATCGATACATGGACGGGCCGATCGCCTTTTTTGGCAAAGCTCTGGCGGCACCGAAGGCGCGGGGTGTGATCGAAGAAATATTCCTCGGCACGGCCAGAATGTCGGATGATCCGACGATTCCAGCGGGATGCCTTCTGGTTCAAGGCGCGTTGGCGTGCGGAGAGGCATCCGTTCGAAAGGAAGTCGCTGCGCGGCGCGCCGCGGCAGAAGTTGCATTGTATCGCCGCCTTCAACGAGCAAAGCGCGAAGGCGATCTTCCGAAAAACGCCGACCCGGCCGAACTGGCCCATTACGTGATGACCGTTGTACGGGGAATGGCAGTCCAGTCTGCTGGCGGCGCCAGTCGCGATCAACTTCGTCGCGTCGGGCAAATCGCGCTGCGTGCCTGGCCGACGCGTTAACGCACATGACTGGCGAAATTGGGGTCCTGTACGATTGCGGCGCGGGACGGTAATAGAAGTGAATGTTCGCCTTGCGCGTTCTTAGGCAAAGATTGATAAGTTCTCATGCCGGATCGCAGTTATGAATTCGTACAGCTTGATGTCTTCACGCAGACCCGACTAACGGGCAATTCGCTCGCAATTTTCACCGACGCGCGCGGCCTGGATGATGCGGAAATGCAAGCCCTCGCGCGTGAGATGAATCTTTCAGAAACAACTTTCATCCTGCCACGTGATCAGGCCATTGAAGCTGAGGAAGGGAAGAAAGTCCGCATCTTCACTGTCGCCGAAGAGCTGCCTTTTGCCGGGCACCCGACGCTCGGCACGGCGCTGCATTTGTATGCGTCGCGGGCGGCGCCCTTTTCCGAACAGTCGCATCAAATCACGCTGGATCTTAAAGCGGGGGAGATTCCGGTGTGTTTTACCGCCAAGTCAGAGAACGACGGACATAACCGAGCAGACGGTCTCGTGTTCGGCGAAATGCGCCAACGCGATCCTGAATTCGGAGTCATTTTCTCGCGTGAAGAGGTGGCTCGGGTAATCGGAATCGCGGCGGACGAGATTCCTTCGGAGTGGCCGATCCAGATCGTTTCGACGGGGTTGCCCTTCGCGATTGTTGGCATTCATAACGAAAAGACCCTGGCGAATCTAAGCTTCCGTCATACAGACGCCGCAGAATTTCTTAAGAAGACCTCCGCCAAGTTTTTTTACTTTCTCTGTCCGCAACGGCGAGAGGATCGGTTGGAAGCCAAGGCCCGCATGTTCTTTTATGGCGCTGAAGATCCAGCTACGGGATCAGCGGCCGGTTGCGCCGCGAGTTGGATGGTGCAACACGGTATCGCGAACAGCGACGAACAAGTGTTGATTCGGCAGGGCGCCGAGATTCGTCGTCCCAGCGAAATGTATGTGCGAGCAATGCGAGACGGCCAACGTATTACGAACGTTCGCGTGGGCGGATACGCGGTGGAAGTGCTGCGCGGAAGGGTGACTATTTAGGGGTAGTTGAGGGTTGATTCGCCCACGCACGAGGCTACGACGTGAACAGATAGTTGAGAGAAAAACGAAACCGGGATATCTGCTCGGAGGGTGGAGCGAACAGCGCGGAGCTGAGAGAAGATGGGAGATCGAAGATGGAAATCAAAAGAAGTGGCTCACAACCGTCGGGCAAAGGGCCGCCTGAATATTTTACTGGCGCGGTGCGCGTGGACCCACTGTTCAAGGCGCCGGAACCTGCGCGTGGTACTGGCGCGAGTGTCACGTTTGAACCCGGTGCCCGTACTGCATGGCACACTCACCCGTTAGGCCAAATCTTAATCGTAACTGCCGGGTGCGGCTGCGCTCAGCGGTGGGGAGACCCAATCGAGGAGATCCGCCCTGGTGATGTGGTGTGGATTCCGGCCGGTGAAAAGCATTGGCATGGCGCCACGCCAACTACTGCGATGACCCACATCGCCATAGTGGAACAGCTCGATGGCAAGAGCGCCGACTGGATGGAGAAGGTGACCGAGGAAGAATATCGCGGAGCTTGATGATTGAGAGTTCAGAGACAAGAAGCAAACGCTCAACCCTCAACGCCCAACGCCGAAGTAGGACTAGGAGAGGGGTTCAGCAGAGCTTTGCTACCTTCGTTTTCTTCTGTGGCGGTTTGAAGCAGAGGAAGATCTAGGCGTTAGCACCATCAACTATGAAGTGGCTGTCGGAGTAAGCGCGGCGACAGATGCTGGTGCGATTTTCTATAAAGAACCAATGGAAGTATGAAGAAGCGCAAACTCGGAAAAAGTGATCTGGAAGTTTCGGCCATCGGACTGGGGTGCATGGGAATGAGCTTTTCTTATGGCCCGCCCAAAGACAAACAGGAGATGATGTCTCTTCTCCGAGCGGCTGTAGAGCGCGGTATCACATTCTTCGACACCGCCGAAGTTTATGGCCCGTTCACCAACGAAGAACTCGTGGGCGAAGCCCTCGCTCCGTTCCGAGAGCAAGTGGTAATCGCGACGAAATTCGGGTTTGATCTGAGTGGCACTGATAGGCGGCCGGGCGCTGCGGGCCTGAATAGCCAGCCGGAACACATTAAGAAAGCTGTCGAGGGCTCGCGTAAGCGGCTCAGAGTCGAGACCATCGATCTGCTCTATCAACATCGCGTCGATCCTGCCGTGCCAATCGAAGATGTAGCTGGAACGGTGAAGGAACTCATTCAACAGGGTAAGGTGAAGCATTTCGGCCTTTCCGAAGCTGGCGTACAAACGATCCGTCGCGCACACGCGGTCCAACCGCTTACCGCGCTTCAGAGCGAATATTCGCTGTGGACGAGAACTCCCGAGAAGGAAGTGATTCCGACCCTCGAGGAACTCGGAATTGGTTTTGTTCCGTACAGTCCGTTAGGCAAAGGCTTCCTTACGGGAAAGATGAACGAGAACACGACATTCGACAGTTCCGATTTCCGCAGCACCCTCCCTCGATTCACGCCGGAGGCGCTCAAGGCCAATCAGGCCCTGAGCGATCTGCTCGGCACCATCGCAGAATGGAAGAAGGCGACACCTGCGCAGATCGCGCTCGCCTGGCTGCTCGCGCGAAAGCCGTGGATCGTTCCCATCCCGGGCACGACGAAACTGAATCGCCTGGACGAAAACATCGGAGCAGTTGGAATCGAACTTACACCCGAAGATCTGCGAGAGATCGACAGCGCAGCTTCGAAGATCACGGTACAAGGAGCTCGGTACCCGGAAAAGCTGGAGCAAATGACCGGCCGGTGAGGTGCGAGGTGCGAACCGCGCGGGCAATGGATTGGCATCTAGCAGACAGATGGGGAAGTTGATTAGTTGGTCGGAGCCGGACGGCGGTTCTGGAGAGACTCGCGCCACGCGAGATCGTGGGTTTGGCAAATCAACTAAAGGGCGCCTTAACTATGAATTGGCTTTTCGAAGTCACCAGTGACAGCAGGCAGGCTGTAAACCTGTTGCAGAAGATGTATGAAGAGCTATCGAACTGAACCGATGCTTCTTTCTTGCAAACGCGCACCGGCCCGCATGAGTAAGGTGAGCTTCACGCTCGGAACTTGCATGATCGTAGGTTTGGCGGCATGCGGCAAAAAGACTCCACCACCGCCGCCGGCACCCGAAGTATTGGTGACGGAGGTGAAGCAGCAGGACGTTCCTATATATAATGAGTACGTCGGGCAACTCGATGGCTCGGTGAACGCTACGATCCAGGCGCGGGTGCAGGGTTATCTCGTATCGCAAAATTACAAGGAGGGTCAGCTCGTAAAAAAAAGCGATGTGCTGTTCCAGATTGATCGCCGCCCGTTCGAAGCGGCACTAGCCCAGGCGAAGGCCGCTTTCCTGCAGGCAGATGCATCGGCCAAACAAGCGGAGCTGAATGCGCAGCGTGCAACCGAGTTGTTTCAACGCAAGGTGTCGAGCGAGCAGGAACGCGATAATGCCGTGCAAAGTGCCGTGGCCGCGCGTGCCCAAGCCGAAGCTCAGCGCGCCGCGGTTGAACAGGCGCAGCTGAATCTCGACTATACGACGATCGTCGCACCAGTCGATGGAATCGCCGGATTGACGCGGGTGCAAGTTGGCGACTTGATGAGCGCGGGCACTGTTCTCACCACGGTGACAAAGGTCGATCCAATCAAAGCGTTTTTCACGGTGAGCGAGCAGCGTTACGGCGAATATGCGAAACGCTATGCCGACCCGGAGGAGCGCGCCGCTCACGAGA
>JBEEGU010000020.1:0-6850 GCA_041167025.1 Verrucomicrobiota bacterium | reverse complement strand
ACGTAATGAGCACACGTATGCACATTCAAGGCGCGCACGGGGTCTATCGCTTGCGTATGGAATTCATCTACTGCGCTGCGGTGGGGTTGAAACCATCGCCGCGCGACCGATAGTTGTTTTCCGATGGATTCAACCCGCACGATCACGTTGCGCTGGATATACGGCACACCCGGCGACATCAGCTACCAGTTGGCGCGTTTTCGTTTCGCTCGGCCGGTGCCGACCTGGCAGCCGGCCGTGAACGCATACCGCTGCGACGACTGCGTGCGTATCTGCGTGGATCTCGCAGGCGTCGCTCGTTCGGACATTGAGCTCACCGTCGAGCCGAAACGAATCACTCTTCGCGGGACACGGGATGTCCCCGAGCCAGCCGACGTGAAAAAGCGGGGTTCGCTGCAAATGTTGATCATGGAAATCGACTATGGCTCGTTTGAACGAAGCCTCGAGCTTCCGCAGGAAATCGATGTGTCGAAAGCCCATGCGGAACAGGAAAACGGCTTACTCTGGATTCATCTACCGCTACGATCGTGACCGGACAACCGATACAGGTGCTGCAGCCCGGGGCGGAATCTCCGCCGTCGCCATCCCGATCGCCGGCCATCGGCAGTCTCGACGAGAAAGCTGTTCCTCAAATTCCCGATACGCTGGCGATCCTCCCGATGCGCGGCTTTGTTGTTTTTCCTGGAACCATTCTTCCCCTAACGGTTGGTCGTTCGGCCTCGATCAAGCTGCTCGATGAAACCCTGCCGCAAAGTAAGATCATCGGTTTGCTGGCGCAGCGCGACGAAAACAAGGAGGATCCGGAACCGCAAGATCTGTATTCGGTCGGAACCGCTGCGATTGTCCTGAAATTGCTCCGGCAGAGCGATGATCGAGTGGTGGTGGTCGTACAGGGACTTCGCCGGTTCGCCATTCAAAAAATCGTCCAAACCGAGCCTTTCTTGCGGGCGGAGGTGACATTGCTCGATTCCAAAGTCCCGCCTAAAAGCAAGGAATGGGAAGCAGAGTTCAGGAATTTGCGGGATTCTGCGGCGCGATTGCTTGAGCTCACGCCGGACATGCCGGAGCAGGCCCGCGCCGCCGTACTTAGTATCGATGATCCCGAACAGCTGGTCGATTTTTTGGCCCCAAACCTAAATGTCGAGAATGCGCAAAAACAAGTGCTTCTCGAGGAGCTTGATGTTGAAAAGAGGTTGCGCGCCGTCCAGATCAGCATCTCTGCGCAACTCGAAATTGCCGAAATCCAGCAAAAGCTGCAGAAAGATGTGCAGTCCCAGTTCTCCGAGGCACAACGCCGCGCTTATCTACGCGAGCAGATGAAAGCAATCCAGCGCGAGCTGGGTGAAGGAGATAGCGGAGCCGATGAGCAGGTGGCGAAGCTGCGCAAACAATTGGAAGAGGCGAAACCGCCGGCGGAGATATTTGCCCAGGCTGATCGAGAATTGAAACGGTTGGAACTCATCCCCCCGGCGAGCCCGGAATATTCGGTGATCGTGACCTATGTCGAAACCATCGCGGAATTGCCGTGGTCAAAGTTAAGCGACGACAACATTGATCTTAATCAAGCGCAGCAAATTCTCGATCGCGACCATTATGACCTCGAGAAAATCAAGCGGCGTCTGCTCGAATATCTGGCTGTGCGCAAATTGAATCCGAAGGGGCACGGTCCCATTTTATGCTTTATCGGTCCGCCGGGCGTGGGGAAGACAAGCCTTGGTCAATCGATCGCCGATGCGCTCGGTCGGAAATTTGTCCGGATGAGCCTGGGAGGCATTCGGGACGAAGCGGAAATTCGCGGGCATCGCCGCACCTACATCGGCTCGATGCCGGGGCGTATTATTCAGGAGCTGCGACGCGCCGGCACGCGCAATCCGGTGATGATGCTCGATGAGATCGACAAAATTGGGGCTGATTTTCGGGGCGACCCGGCGAGCGCGTTGCTCGAAGTACTCGATCCGCGCCAGAACAACAGTTTCGTCGACCGCTATCTCGATATGCCGTTCGATCTGTCGCAAATCATCTTTATTGCGACAGCGAATTACATTGACGCTGTGCCGGATCCGTTGCGCGATCGCATGGAATTAATTTCGCTTCCGGGTTACACCGAACGAGAGAAACTCGAAATTGCGAAACGTTATTTGGTTCGACGTCAGCTCGAGGAGAACGGCCTCAAGCCGGAGCAATGCGAATGGCAGGAAGAGGCGTTGCGGCGCCTCATTGTTGATTACACGCACGAGGCAGGTGTTCGAGAATTGGAGAGGCAAATTGGAGCGACCTCACGGGCGGTGGCCGCGAAATATGCCCGAGGCGAGGTGAACCATTTTGTCGTCACACCCGATTTCGTGGCGGAAACGCTGGGACCGGCGCGCTATGTCCATGAAACCAAACTGGCCGTGAGCAAACCGGGCGTGGTGACGGGTCTGGCTTACACGCCGATGGGCGGCGAAGTTTTGCATATCGAAGCCACTCGTTATCCGGGTAAAGGCAACATCACGCTCACCGGCCAGATCGGAAATGTGATGAAGGAATCCGTCCAGGCCGCGCTCAGTCTCGTGCGCAGCCGGGATGGGGATGTCGGCGCAAAGCCGGAAGATTTCCGCGATAACGACATTCATGTGCATGTTCCGGCGGGCGCGGTGCCGAAAGACGGACCATCGGCCGGTGTCGCAATGTTCACGGCGCTGGCTTCGCTGTTTAGCAACACGCCCGTGCGTTCTGACGTCGCAATGACGGGTGAAATCACGTTGCGCGGATTGGTTTTGCCCATTGGCGGATTGAAGGAAAAAAGCCTGGCCGCGATGCGCGCCGGCATTTCGACGGTCATTATTCCAAAATTGAACGAAAAAGATTTGGTCGACGTTCCCGAAGAAGCGAAAGAGAAATTGAAATTCGTGCCGGTCGAAAACGTCGACGAAGTTCTGGCGATTGCGTTAGACCGAAGCAGTCCGAAGGAAACGGGCTTGCCGAAGGCGTCGGCGGCGAATTAGCCGATCCGCCCGCAATTCCCGCGCGCTTTTAACATGCAGAAGAGCCGTGACGCCGCGGCGTGCTGGTGTCAGGCTCGGTTGCATGCGCACAGTTCTCATTTTGATTTTCATGACGGTCGGGCTGGTAGCACGGCGGGCGTGGGCGGAGTCGGATGCGTCGACACCGTTTGACGTCGTCATCAAAAACGGAATGGTCTACGACGGCAGTGGTGGTCCGGGCCTGCGCATCGACGTGGCCATACGTGGCGACCGCATCGCGGCAGTCGGCGATTTTAGCAAGGCGAACGCGAAAGTGATGATTGATGCCACCGGACTCGCAGTCGCGCCCGGGTTCATCAACATGCTTTCCTGGTCGAACGAATCACTCATTCAAGATGGCCGTTCCCAAAGTGAAATTCGTCAAGGAGTGACTACTGAAATCATGGGCGAAGGCGAATCGATGGGCCCGGTGAACGATCGTGTGCGCCAACAGATGTTGCGCGACCAGAAAGACATCAAATACGAAATCAAATGGAACACGCTCGCCGAGTATTTGCACTATCTCGAAGCGCATGGTGTCTCGTGCAACGTGGCGTCATTCATCGGCGCGACGACGATTCGAGAAAATGTTATCGGCTTTGAGGATAAGCAGCCTACCTCAGAACAGCTCGAGCAAATGCGCGAACTCGTGCGCAAAGAGATGGAAGCGGGAGCGCTCGGGATCGGCACGTCGCTCATTTATCCCCCCGCTTTTTATGCCAAGACCGAAGAGTTGATCGAGCTTTGCAAAGTCGCCGCCAAATATCAGGGGAAATACATCTCGCATATGCGGAGCGAGGGAAATCAGTTATTCGAAGCTCTGGACGAGTTGTTGCGCATCGCGCGGGAAGCGGGAATCCCGGCCGAGATTTATCACATTAAGGCCGCCGGCGAGCACAACTGGGAAAAGCTGGATAGCTTGCTTTCGCGGATTGAGGCAGCACAAAAGGAAGGACTGAAAATCACAGCTGACATGTATACCTACACGGCGGGCGGAACCGGCTTGGATGCATCGCTGCCGCCGTGGACAGAGGATGGCGGGTACCCGGCCCTTTTCAAAAGACTGCGTGACCCGGCTACCCGTGAAAAAATCGCTCTGGAAGTTAGGACTCCGACCGATAAATGGGAGAATTTCTATCTCGCGGCCGGCTCACCCGATCGCATCCTTCTGGTCGGTTTCAAATCGGAGAAACTCAAACCGCTCACCGGCAAATCGCTAGCTGAGATCGCGCGTATCCGGGGGAAAGATCCGGTAGAAACGATCATGGATTTGATTAGCGAAGATGAATCGCGCATCGAAACGATTTATTTCGTGATCTCGGAAGAAAATGTAAGAAAGGAGATAGCCAAGCCATGGATCTCATTTGGATCCGATGAGGCATCGCAAGCGCCGGAAGGCGTTTTTCTCAAGTCGAATCCGCATCCACGCGCCTACGGAAATTTCGCCAGGGTCCTGGGTAAATATGGCCGCGACGAAAAACTAATTTCGCTCAGTGAAGCCGTCCGCCGTTTAAGCGGCTTGCCCGCGGGCAATCTCGGCCTCGATCATCGTGGTTTGATTAAACCGGGAATGTTCGCTGATCTGGCAATTTTTTATCCGGATAAGATTTCCGATCGCGCCACTTTTGCAGAACCACACCAGTATGCGGTGGGGATGAAGCATGTTTTTGTAAACGGAGTGCAGGTTCTTAAAAACGGCGAACATACCGGAGCAAAACCTGGCCGCGCCCTCGCGGGCCCAGGCAAACTCCAATCTGGCGGCGGACCGTAACCCGGCCTTAGCGCGGCGTGTAATAACGTCGCTCGTCGTCGTTGTCCGACTGCACGGCCGGGCTTGTTCGGGTTTGAACACGCCGGGTTACGTTTCGAGAAGAGCGGGTTCGATCGCTCCGTTCGGTACGATTATTCCGGCGATAATATCCGTTTCGGGAAGTGTAAGTTCGGGAAACAACGACAGCCCCGCCATAGTACGGCGCTCCATAGTAAGGCGAGCCGTAGTAGGGTCCGTAAGATCGGTACGGAGAATAGCCGTAGCCATAGCCGCCGTAATAGGGTCGATAACCGGAGTTGCTGGCGTAGTATCCACCGCGATACCCGGGGTACGCGGCGTATTGGTCAGCGCAACCCACGAAACTTATTCCCGCCCCGGCCAGCAGTAGCGCGAATAAACCCAGACGCGTCTTTTTTGCCCAATTCGTTTTCATTCAATATTTGACGCAAAACGAAGGCGAATCATTCAAACCTCTGGGCCGGTCTCTCCTAAAATTTAATGCGCCTCAGCATCGGCGCGTTGCTCGATTTGCTGCAAGCTTGGGTCGGCACTCCGAATCCAATCGCGCGCGACGTCGATTTCGTGGTTATCGATCGGGACGGCGCGAGGATAGACCGGTTGCTGCGCAATCAGTTCCGAGGGTTTGACTCGTTTCGCGCGTTTGATCGGAAATTTCCAATGACGTCCAAAACGGTAAAGCGCGTAGTACATTGTGCCGGCCTCCGCCGCACTGACCCCGCTGCAACGCATCGCATGATAGAACATGCGGTCGCAATCTTCCGACGGGCGGTTGTGTTGCTCGTATGCGACATCGTGAAGGACCGAGGCATTGCGATATTTTCCTTCGAACGGACCGCCCATGAAGGTCCAAAGCGATCGTGGGATCGAGGCGCCGTCGACTTTCGCTCCAGCCGGCGCATTCCAGACCGTGCCGTTTGGGTCGGTATAGCGCAGTTCGCTCAACAGCGTCATAGTGCGACCATCATTTTCCCAGCGCGCCTCGACAAAACCGCTGTAATAACCCCATGTGTGTGATCGCTGCGCCTCTGCCCGCCAGTTGCCTTTATCCGACCTGCATGCCGCTAGAACGGTACAAGCAATGCATCCAATAATAGATACCCAAGTTTTCACCCTGGCGGATTAGTAGCCTAAATCCGGCATCGCTCAAGGTTGGCGGCAAGAAATTTCAGTTACGATCTCAAGTCGATGTGAATTGCGCGACCTTCGCGTGATGACTCCCACTCGTCGCGACCGATTTGTCTCGTTGTTGTCTCGGCGTTACGGCGGAAGGAGTAATGGGTTCGCCGATGGTTTGTTTGCGATAAGGACGCAGATAAAACATCATGAAAACTCCGGTAACCACCAGAAGGGATCCAATCCATTTGAAGAGCCATCCCGGATCGCGCAGGATTTGCACGGAACTTTGATCCAAGTTCTCCGGATTCCAGGAAGCCTGTGAAATTTTGTAAGTCAACCCTGTCCACGGCCGCCACCAATGGGTGGGGAAACTGAAAGGATTGTTCATCCAGCAGGAGCCCAGTGCGCTGTCGCCTTGGGCATCGGACACCCGTAGTGTGCTTTTGAAACCCGCCGGGCTATCACTGCCTTCATTTCGTTTTACTTCGAATTGCAAAAGCTCGAGTCCAATCGGGAGGGGAATTTGGCGAAAACCATAAGCGACCAGTGTTTCCTGCGGAGTAGTAGGTATGGCAAGCTGCCATCCAGCAGGAATCCATTGCTCAAATTTTTCTCCGTTCTGCTCGAGCCGGACGCGAACGCCGTCCGGCAAATCAGCCTTCGTATTCATTGCTGAAGAGGTCTCCGGTTTTACCGGCGTGAAATCCATCCATTGATTGGCGTGGGCCATCACCTGATCAACCACCACCTCCCAGTCGGCCCACCCGGTTGCCAGCGCTTTGTTCTTTTCCAGTCTGCCTGACGTCGAGCCGGTTTTGCGCGACCGGAGCTCATAGGTGAGGCCGCCATCCTCCGCTATGAAAATAGTGAGATGGTTCGGCGCCTCTGTGCCGGATGGGGGCATGGCGGGTGGCCCGCCCTTCGTATCAAATTTTGT
>JBEEGU010000019.1:0-3510 GCA_041167025.1 Verrucomicrobiota bacterium | reverse complement strand
CGAGGAAATGATGCTGCAGGCCGGCTTGTTCGACGACAGCCCGCACACACGCGAGATCATTTACAATTTCATGCGTCTCCGGGCGTTGCGGGTCGAAGTCGACGTCAAGCTGGCGCTCGGCCAATTTACCCTCGAACAGGCCGCCAAATATCTGCAGGAAAAAGTTCCGATGGACGAAGGGACGGCGCGTTCCGAAGCCATCTCCTTTGCGACGGGGCCGGGACAGGCCATCAGTTATCAAATCGGTAAGTTGCAGATCACAAAATTTCTCGCGCAAGCCCGGCTGCAAAAAGGAGATCAATTCAATCTGCGCGCCTTCCACGACTTCGTCTGGAAAAATGGCAACGTGCCCATCGCTCTTCAGCGCTGGGAATATCTAGGAACAGCCGATGATGTGCCCGCGCTTGAGCGCAAGTAGACTTGCCATCCGATAAGTCCGCTAACTCAACGATGCTGAATGATTCCGAATGACTGCGGGATTCACTCAATCCACGGCAGTGAAACGCCGCATCAAACGCATCGCACCGCTGCAAGCCGGCAAGATGCTAGGCGTGCTTTACGGTTGCCTCGGATTGATTTTTCTGCCGTTCTTCGCGATCGCCGCTCTCCTCGGTGCATTTGCTCAGCAGACCCAGCAAGCACAGGGTGCCGGCGCCGGGCCGGCCGCCCTGGTGGCCGGAGTGATGATTGTCGTCGGCGTTTTCATCCCAGTGATTTACGGCGTAATGGGATTTGTGTTCGGGATTCTGATCGCGGGGATCTACAATCTGATTGCGAGCTGGATCGGCGGTATCGAAGTGGAAGTCGAATAACCGCGGTCCCCCAGGGCGCGAAGACGGTCTATCGAGCAGATGCTACGGAGGCGCCCGCCGCTCCAACAACTTAACCCTCGATTTCGAGGCCCATTTGCCGGGCGGTTCCGGCAATGATACGGAATGCGGCTTCGTCGTTGCGCGCATTCAGATCTTTGGCCTTCGTTTTTACGATGTCCATGACCTGTTTGCGCGTGACCTTACCGACCTTGGTCTTGTTCGGCTCTTTCGAACCGGCGGCAATATTGGCTGCCTTCTTCAATAAAATGGCCGCAGGCGGACTCTTGGTAATGAATGTGAACGACTTGTCTTTGAATACCGTAATCACGACCGGCAAAATGTCGCCGGCTTGCTTCTGCGTCGCCGCATTAAATTCTTTGCAGAACGCCATGATGTTGACGCCGCGCGGTCCGAGCGCCGTGCCGACGGGCGGCGCCGGATTGGCCTGACCCGCGGGAATCTGCAATTTGATATGAGCGATGATTTCTTTAGCCATTTGAAAAGTTGAGAGTTGGTAGTTGAGGGTTGAGAGCTTATCCGCGTTCTACCTGCCAGTACTCGAGTTCCACCGGGGTAGCACGGCCGAAAATCGTGACAGAAACGCGTAACTTGCCACGCTCCGGATCGATCTCTTCGACAATCCCGTTCTGATTTTGGAACGGGCCATCTGCAACCTTGACCGTTTCGCCAACCTCGAAACTAACCTTTGGCTTCACCTTCTCCTCACGCTCTTTCATTTGCGCGAGCATGTTGTCGACTTCGGATTGCCGCATCGGAATCGGTTTGTCTTTGGTACCGGCAAATCCAATGACGCCGGGAGTGTCACGGATGAAATACCATGTGCGCCCGACCAGTTGATTATTTTCGTCGAGCAAATGCATGTTCACGATCAAGTAACCGGGGAAAAATTTTCGCGTGGTTTCGCTTTTCTTGCCCTTTTTGATTTCGGAAACGCGCTCCGTCGGAACAAGGACTTCGTAAACGATGTCCCCCATCTCTTCCGTCTTGACCCGTTTGATGATGTTGTCGCGCACCTTGTTTTCCTGTCCAGAAAGGACATGCACTACAAACCACTGATCTTTGCCTGCGAGCGTTTGAGCCATACTTAGTGAAACCGGGTAAAGAAATGGACGAAGTTCACCAGAACAAAATCAAAAAGGGCCACGTAACCGCCGAGCAATAACATGGCAATGATGACAACCAAGGTCGAATCGGTCAGCTCCTTGTAGCGGCGGAACCCTTTCTCTTTCGGGTCCCATGGCCAGGAGGCCTTTTGCAGCTCGGTTTTGACTTCGCTGAAAAAGTTTTTGGTTTTAGTAAGCATCTAAATTCAAAGACAACGTCCAACATCCAGCGCCCAACGTCCAACGCCCAATTGGCCGCGGCCGGCTCGCAAATTCAGGCTTCGAGATTGGGTGTTCGGCACTCGCATATTTTCCATCACGCCAGGAGGGACTCGAACCCCCAACCGACGGTTTTGGAGACCGCTACTCTACCAATTGAGCTACTGGCGTAAATTCTGTCCTGCTCGTGCCCGTAATCATAATCGCTTCCGCGAGATTGGGAAGCACGAGCACGAATCAAACTAGTCCAGAATGTCGCTTACGCGGCCCGCGCCGACGGTTTTGCCGCCTTCGCGAATGGCGAAACGGATCGTCTTTTCCATCGCGATCGGAACGCCGAGCTCAACTTCGATAGAGATGTTATCTCCAGGCATAACCATTTCCACGCCGTCAGGCAATTTGACCGCGCCAGTGACGTCGGTTGTCCGGAAATAAAACTGGGGCCGGTAATTAGTGAAGAACGGGGTGTGTCGGCCGCCTTCCTCTTTGCTCAGCACGTACACTTCCGCTTTGAATTTTCTATGCGGGGTGATCGAGCCCGGTTTGGCAATGACCTGACCACGCTCAACGTCTTCTTTCTTCACGCCGCGCAGCAGGACACCGACGTTATCGCCGGCGCGCGCCTCATCGAGCAGTTTTCGGAACATCTCGATGTCGGTCGCAGTCGTTTTCGCTGTCGCCTTGACTCCGACCAGCTCGACTTCCTCCATTTTCTTGAGGATGCCACGTTCGACACGACCGGTCGCGACGGTGCCACGGCCTTCAATGTTGAAGACGTCTTCAATTGGCATGAGGAAAGGCAGATCAATCGGCCGTTCCGGTACCGGAATGTAATCGTCAATCGCCGCCACCAGGGCCATGATTTGCTTTTCCTGTTCGGCGTCGCCATTGAGCGCTTTCAAAGCGCTGCCTTTAACGATCGGTATCTTATCTCCCGGAAATTCGTATTGGGTGAGGAGATCACGTACTTCCATCTCAACGAGGTCGAGAAGCTCAGGATCATCGACCATGTCGACCTTATTCAAAAATACCACCATTGCCGGGACACCGACTTGGCGGGCGAGGAGGATATGCTCGCGCGTTTGCGGCATCGGACCGTCCGCGGCGCTGACGACGAGAATAGCGCCATCCATTTGGGCGGCGCCGGTGATCATGTTCTTGACATAGTCGGCGTGGCCAGGGCAATCGACGTGCGCATAATGACGCTTCTCGCTCTGATATTCGACGTGGGCGGTGTTGATGGTGATGCCACGCTCTTTTTCCTCGGGCGCGTTGTCGATCGAGTCGTAGGCGCGCGCTTCGGCCATCCCTTTCTTTGCCAACACGCTCGTAATCGCGGCCGTGAGCGTAGTTTT
>JBEEGU010000018.1:0-2802 GCA_041167025.1 Verrucomicrobiota bacterium | reverse complement strand
CGCGGGTGTAGTTCAATGGTAGAACGGTAGCTTCCCAAGCTACATACGGGGGTTCGATTCCCCTCACCCGCTTTCGACAACTTTGTTAAGTGCGCCCACGTCGGCATAATCGGGTGGTTTGGTTTGAAATTGTCCCCGCATTGCAGCGTCTCATATTGGTTTCCAGTGTGGTGATCGCCGCGCTCGGGCGCGGATCGAACTGAATGCGAAACATCGGTGCATTGATTTTGGCGGCGGGTCAATCGTCCCGACTGGGCCGGCCAAAACAGCTCCTAAAGTTCCGGGAAAAAAGTTTCCTTCGTCGAATCGTGGATGAAGCAGGAAAGGCTGGTTGTAATCCGGTGACGGTTGTGCTCGGAAGTGACTGCGAAAAATTAGCGGCAGAGCTGTCAGACACCTCCGCGACCATAGTCGAGAACGACAATTGGAGCCGTGGAATCGGGACGTCAATCCGATCCGGACTAAAAGGGGCCATCGCTGCGGTGGAGAATCTCGATGCGGTTATACTGCTGACCTGCGATCAACCGTTGATAGATACCGAAATTATCGCCCGCTTGATTCAGCTCCAATCGGAAACCGGCAAAACAATCGTAGCTTCGGCCTATGCCGATACACTCGGCGTGCCCGCGCTCTTTGCGCGGTCTTGTTTTGCCGAGCTTCTTGAACTTCCCGACACAAGCGGAGCCAAGTCGATCATTACGTCACGACCCGATAGGGTTGCGGAAATTCCGATTGAAGCCGCGCAAACCGATATCGATACGGAATCAGATTACGAGCGGCTGATTAGAGGTCGCTCAAAGGATTTGTAGAGGCCACTTTCTGGGCGAGGCAACCCGCGTGAGCCGTGGAATGCCGCGCCGCGCTTCGCAGAGGGAAGCGTCTACAGCCGAAAGGGAGTATTTAAACGCTGCGCCGGGCAGCGCCCACATCCCTATTTTCCCCCAAAAAATTTCCGGAAAGATTTGAAGAAGCGACCGGGAAGCGTTGCCGCACTTTGACCAAGATCTTGCAATTTGTTGGCAAACATTTGATCGCCACCATGCACTTCGCAAGGTGCGGTTGGTACCTTATCAGTCGGTAAATCGATGTCATAGGCCGTGCCGGCCGCCTGGCATCCGGTGGTGGCCAGATGATTGGAAATGGAGCAAACCATTGCGTGTTGCAGCGGCATGGACGGCTGCAGCGGTTGTGGTGGATAGTGTTGAGCCGCTTTATTCATGACCTGCGTCCAGACCGGCAAGGCCAACGCCGCACCGTATCCGTGCGGGATAATTGTCACCGGCTGATCGAATCCGACCCAGACGCCACAGGTCAACGTGCTCGTGTATCCGACAAACCAAGCGTCTTTGTAGTCGTTGGTTGTGCCGGTCTTTCCCGCAGCCGGTAACTTGAAACCGAGCGAACGTGCCGACGCAGCGGTGCCACGTGTCAGAACTTGTTCCATTAGCTCGGATGTCATCCAGGCAGCACCTGCATCAAGAGCCGGCACGGAAATGTGCGCCGCGCGATAAATTGGACGCTGATTTTGATCGTCGATCCGCTCGATCATGTAGGCTTGCTTTCGGACCCCAGCATTTGGAAAGACCGTGTAAGCGGCGGTCAACGCTTTCAGATTCGTTTCAAACGAACCAATATAAATAGCCGGGCCGCCAGGAATATTTTCCCCAAGGTTAAGGGTAGTCGCCACTTTTTGAACACCATCGAGTCCGGCGAATTGGCCGACCCGGACACTCATGGTATTCCGCGAATGAATGAGGCCGTAAGAACAAGGCTGCACACCACCATAGGTGCCGTCGGAATTTCCCGGAGCCCAATTTCCGGCCCCTTCAATTTCGCCGGGCTGAATCGGGCCATCGCTGATGGCGCCGCCCGGAAGCAATCCATGACTGAAGGCGAGCGTATACACGAAAGGTTTGAACGCTGAACCGACCTGACGATTTGCCGGAGCCAGCGCGCGATTGAATTTGCTTTGCGCATAATCACGGCCCCCGACAAGTCCGCGAATCCCGCCACTGGCGTTATCGATGGCAACGACGGCGCCTTCCAGGTAGGGCATGGATGAGTCTTCGCCTTCTGCGGGTGTCTGATAGTTCGCTTTCAGAGGGTGACGGAAATTCGATTGATGCTCGATCTTGGTAAGTTGGGTCTCCAGCGCTTGCTGGGAGGCGTTCTGCACCGTCGGATCCAACGTCGTATATATATAGAGCCCACCATTATCGATCTGGTCCTGGGTCAGGATGACATTGAGATCCCGCTGCACCGCGTCCATCGCATAGTTCTCCTGGATCTGGAGCATCCGCTTCGGGTGAGTGTTGATTTTCGCCAACTTGGCTTGCTCAGACTCCGCCGCCGAAATTGTCTTTAATTCCACCATTCGCGCCAGGACGGCGTCGCGTTGCGCAGCTGCGCCTTGGGGATTTCTCAACGGCGAGAATCGGTTGGGGCTGCGAATCAGACCGGCGAGCAGCGCCGCTTCGGAAAGATTCAGCTTCGACGCGTTCTTGCCGAAATAGGCCTGAGAGGCTGTCTCCACCCCGTAGCAGCCAGCGCCGAAGTAAATGCGGTTGATATAAAGTTCCAGAATCTGCTGCTTGGTGAACTTCTCCTCGATTCGTAATGCCACCATCGCTTCCAATATTTTGCGGTTCAACGTCCGGCCGCCAAGAGGAAGGCTATTCCGGGCCAGCTGTTGTGTAATACTGCTCGCGCCCTCTTTTGCGGAACCGGTCATGACGTCGCGAACCAGCGCGCGGACAATTCCGTGCCAATCGATTCCGGGATGTTGATAAAAACGCGTGTCTT
>JBEEGU010000017.1:0-12210 GCA_041167025.1 Verrucomicrobiota bacterium | reverse complement strand
GTTCGGCATCTTTTGGTCGATAATGATGACGTCGTAGCCATCCGAAGTGGCATCCAGCCGGGCTAAAGCGTCGTTGCCACTGGCTACTCCAGTGACTTGATAGCGTGGCCCGGTAAAAATGTAGCTGAGGGATAGAGTCACCGAGGGCTCGTTGTCCACGGCCAAGATTCTGAGGGTAGGGTCCATGGTGCTAAAAACAGCAACGTCCGTACCGGTAATGCCGAAACGTTCGAGGTGAGGAGCGTTGGGAAACATCGCAATGGCCGATCCGGCCTGGAAAAACCCTGTGCAGTTCCTTGGAGTACGGCGCTCAGCAAGACCCACTGGCGATTATAGGCGGGGGATTCGTCTAAAATGTCATTCTCCGGACGGGGTGTGTTACGGATGCGAGAAGCCCGCCGGTCTCGTGTAAAACTTGCTCCTTCTTCCGGCAGATTGATCTGGGAGGATTTTGTTCGTGACTCGAAAGTTTAATATATTTTTTTGGCCAACGGTTCTGGCAATAACGCTGATCATCGCCGGGTGCGACAGCGGTCCGTCAAGTCTGGAACTGGCAGCGCAGCGATTGGAAGAGCAACGAACAATAGACCAGAAGGAACGGGCCGCTTTGGTGGAGCAAATGAAAGCGGCCGCTGTTGCGCAAGAGAAGAAACAAGAGCCGATAAACAAACTTCAAATTCAAATCGACGCGCTCGATCAGCAGATCAATGACGCTCGGTCGAAAGGGAAAGACTGGCGGGCCCTGGAAAAGACACAGGAAGCATTGGAAGTCCAAAAATACGAGCTGCAACGGCAATGAGGTAGCGTTACACCGAGGTGCTGAAATAGCTGGCTAAATAATTCGTCGTGCATCCGGCGGAGAGCGACTTTCGCGAGGGCTGCATCGCTCGGTTGGGCTTGAATGGTGGGCGACAATCGACGATGTCGATTAACAATATGCGCGCGATCTTGGTCCTTTTGATATTAGTGGGAGTGATTGTCCAGCTTCATGGCGGCGCCGCGGGCAACGGCCAGGCGACGATGAAGGCGATCGTTATCCATGAGTACGGTGGACCGGATGTTTTACGGTATGAAGATGTGCCGGTACCGGAGCCGAAGGACACTGAAGTGCTCGTCCGGGTCATGGCAAGCGGAGTGAATCCCGCCGATCCGCTCATTGTTTCAGGCAAATACGCGCATGAGTTTGGAACGCACCTCCCCCTTATTCCCGGCTACGACATGGCAGGGATCGTGGAAAAGATCGGCGCGAAGATCACGAAGTTGAAAGTAGGCGACCCGGTTTTTGCCTATTTGCTCTGGGGCGGAGGCTGGGCCGAGCACGTCGTGACAAATGAGCGTGAGGCGGTGATCAAACCCAAGTCTATTGATTTTATCGGCGCCGCGGCCGTGCCACTGGCGGCCTTGACGGCCTGGCAGGCGTTGATTGATACGGCCCAGTTGCTTCCCGGCCAGACCGTTCTGATTCACGGCGGTTCAGGCGGCGTGGGAATCTTCGCGATCCAGATCGCGAAAGCGCGAGGTGCACGAGTCATCGCAACTGCTTCGACGGCTAACCAGGATCTGCTCAGGCAATTGGGCGCTGATGTGGCCATCGATTACACGGCCAAAAAATTTGAAGAAGTAGCCAAAGACGTCGACGTCGTGCTGGATCCGGTGGGTAAGGATACGCTGGCGCGATCGTACGGCGTAGTGAAAAAGGGAGGCATTGTGGTAACGCTGGTTTCGCGGCCAGACAAGGCCGAACTCGACAAGCGCGGGATTCGAGGCGCCTCTCTCGGATCGCATCCGGAGGCGACTGAGCTTGCCGAAATTGCAAAATTAATCGACGAAAAGAAGATCAGACCGATTGTGACGCAAACGTTGCCGCTTACCGACGCGGCCAAAGCGGACGAACAAGCGGCGACACATCACACGCGCGGAAAGATCGTTCTCAAGATATCTGACCGTTGAGGTTTGAGAGTTGAGAAAGCAAAAGCGCCTTATCCGCTGAGTTACAAAATCTTAAGCAAGCGCTCAACCGAAAGCTTTCGGGGCTTATTTCGCAAGCGGGCGCGCATCCAACGTGCAACGCCAGCAGACGTCGCGCATGATACACCAGCATAACGAGACATTGTTTCGTTTGACTGCTTAAAGCAGTCACATTAACGAAGGCACCATCAAGACTAATGTTTTAGATCGGTTATTTTCCCGTGGCCGCTCCGAATTGTTGCGCTTGTTGTTGCTTGACCAGAAAGGCGAGTTCTACATCCGGGGAATGGCTCGAGCTGGCGATTTGGCGTTGCGCACGGTCCAACGAGAGTTAGCGATCTTAAAGGAACTTCGCTTGGCGCTCAAACGCTCGAGCGGAGTTCAATTGTTTTTTTGGGCAAACCGAAATCACGCTTTTTTCCAATCTGCAGCGACTGGTGATCAAGTGCGGTCGTTCCAGCCCATAGAAAGAAAGAGGAAAACCGCGCGGCAACGCCGGCGACAACCAGGCCGGCGGCGCTCATAGGCGCGCTGGAGCCTGATACGATGACCTCATGATCAAAACCAAGTCTGTCCATAGCACGATCGACAAAAGAGATGGTCTCCGGATCCTGGCGGCGCGCGGTCGTGGGCGCGGCTTACCAAGCAATCGTTACGACGTCTGGATGGCAAACCTTGGACCGAGTGAGAAACTAAGAAATGAATTCCTCGGAGGAAAAATCAGCTGGCCGCAGTATGCCAGGCGATACATGAAAGAACTGCGCGAGCCCGGAAAAATTGACAATCGAAACAGGCACATCAAGAACCACGGGCAAAAGTTTACGCTGCGTCTTTTACAGCACCTAGGCCGGGATCAAACGGTGACGTTGCTCTGCCATTGTGCCGAAACAGAGGAGCATTGTCATCGACACCTTTTGAAAAAGGTTTTGGATGCGAAAGTTTGATGGTCAACAGTTCATGATAATGACTCGATCGACCGGCTTCCGATATCGCCAACTGGGCGGAAGATTCGCCCTGAGCACACTCTTGATCTGATTTTATGACCGCGTCAAAATAATCCCCTGGAGGGACACGCGCCGTCGTGTCCCAAACTACGTAGACGATCGAGCTGGCTGCGACCGTTAATCCGTTTCGAGGGAGAAACTGCCGCGCCTGGCGATTACTGTTGCCCGATGTTTTCCCAGTGCGTTACACTTTCGGCCTGGAAAACTTGTGAATACGCGATTGATCTCTGTCTGCAGTCTATTTTTGTTGTTTGCCACCGGCGCGTTCGCCCGCGGACCTTACCGCCGAACGGAAGATGGGAAGACTCTCGTTTGGAACAATGGTCCTCGGCATTCGGATTCGGTGAGCTGGTCAGGCGACCGAGACGACGAGGGATACGCCACGGGATACGGTACCCTAACGTGGTACACAGCGTTCCTGAAGCGGGAGACGGGCTCCCAGCTCCCGATACCTAAATACATCGCGCTCACGCGATACTCCGGCAAGATGGTTCGAGGCAAATTGAACGGGAAGGTGTCGAATGTGGACGGGAACGGAAACGCATTCCACGGGAAGTTCGTCGCGGGCAAGAAATCCGGTGACTGGGCTCCCGGCCCCTGGCCGGAGGCTGATGAACCACGTAGCCGACGTGTTTCTGAGGGAGCAGCGACGGAATCGCCGGCCGCGGGGCCCGTGGCAGCGGAAAAGGCTGCAACAGAACCGCCGCGTCCCGTGGCCACCCCGCAGCCAGTTGCGAATCAACCGCCAGAGCAACATCTCTCCAACCCCGAAATTTCAGAAACACCGACCCAAAAGAATAGCAACCTCCTACAACTAGCGAGGCCTCCCTCGTCGTTAGGGGCCCATGCAACAACCGCAGCGCCGGATCAGACACGAGCAGCGGGCGCGACGTCATCTTCCAATGGCACGCCCAGCCTTACTGCAGCGGATGTCATTGGCGCCGCTGAGGCGGAAGCGCGTAAACAGGGCTACAATTTAGGCGAGTATCAGTCTGGACAGGCACACTACACTGCGGCCGACGGGACATGGTCAATCGAGTACAATCAGAAAGACGGACAGGGCAACGCTGAAGCCGCCAAACATTTCAGCGTTCGGGTGGAGGACAAGACTAAGAAGGCTTCGGTGGTTGGCGGAAAGTAGGAGACCAAAGCGGAGCAGCGGGACGAGGAGTGGGACGAGACGAGCTCGTCCCTCCAGCGATTTCGTTCCAATCTTGACCAGGTTGGCAAAGTTGCGCGTTCCGACAATCGAAAGAGGGCGGCAAGCAGAAGGTAACGTCAGAGGCAGATGACAGGCGGAAACGCTAACGCTCGTGATGCCCGTAGGCTGCAATGCGCCGCTCGGCGGCTCTTCGCTCGAACGGAGTGTACTTTCCACGGTTGCATTGCCGCGCACGTTGAGCCACCCCTTTTTCGAGTAATTCGGTTGCGCTCTTGAAGTAAGCCATTGCAAGGCGACGCGCCAGATCGACATAATCGCGCGCAATGAAATGGTTCGCGCGCGGCGACGTCGACGGGTTTTTCGGATTGTTCGTGGACAATCTCCTGCAACTTCTTCTCGTGATAACGTTGTGTCCGCTGGCCTGTGGTCTGCCAGTTGAACTTGTCGTCGCGACAATTCTTCCTGGTGCGGCGGTTTCGATAGCGCTGGGCAATTTCTTTTACGCCTGGCAGGCACGCCGGCTGGCTCGCTCCGAAGGGCGTGATGATGTCACAGCGCTTCCGTTCGGGATCAACACGGTCAGCCTGGTGGCGTTCATTTTCCTGATCATGGCGCCGGTGTACCGGGAGACGGGTGACGCGAGACTGGCGTGGCGCGCGGGACTTTTTGCCTGTTTGCTCAACGGCTTCATGGAGATGGCCGGCGCATTTGTCGGGGACTTTATCCGGCGGGTGACGCCGCGCGCAGCGTTGCTTTCGTCGCTGGCTGGGATTGCCATCACGTTTATCGCCATGGGATTCGTTTTTCAGATCTTTGCGTCGCCCGCGATCGCGCTGGTGCCGGTGTTTCTCATTCTCGCGGCCTATGGAGGAAAGGTCCGCTTGCCCCTGGGATTGCCTGCTGGATTCGTGGCGGTTTTGATTGGAGTCGTCACGTCGTGGGTAATGTATTGGGCCGGCGCTGCTCCCACGCCAAATTCACCATCGGCGACGTTCGGACTACATTTGCCGTGGTTCCATTTTACGGATGTGTTCAGTTTGTTATTCGAGCCAACCGGTTGGAAATATCTTGCTGTTATCGTGCCGATGGGGCTGTTCAATGTCATCGGTTCACTGCAATGCCTCGAAAGCGCGGAGGCGGCTGGCGACCGTTATCCGACGCGGCCGTCACTGTTGGTCAACGGCGCCGCGACGGTAATGGCGGCTTTTCTAGGGAGCCCTTTTCCGACGACGATTTATATCGGCCATCCAGGATGGAAAGCGATGGGAGCGCGCTCAGGTTATTCGTTGCTTAACGGTGTCGTTATCGCAGCACTCTGTCTCGGCGGAGCAGTGACCGTTGTGTTGCGAATCGTTCCGCTTGAAGCCGCTCTCGGAATTCTGTTATGGATCGGGGTGATCATTACAGCGCAGGCCTTTCAGGCGGTGCCGCGGCCGCACGCGCTGGCTGTCGCTGTTGGACTCATCCCATCGCTCGCAGCCTGGGCGGTCTTTCTTGTAGAAACAACTCTGCGCGTGAACAAGATCGATATCTTGTCCGCGGCGCCAAAATTCGGCAGCGAGCTGTTCTTCTCCGGGATGGTGGCGCTCAGTCAGGGTTTTGTGTTGAGCTCGATGATTTTAGCGGCCCTGATGACAAAACTGATCGACCAACAGTTTCGCGCTGCGGCCGGCTGGGCGTTTAGCGCCGCGATCCTCTCTGCCATTGGACTTATTCACGCCTATAAACTCACTCCGGCCGGCGTTGATAATCATTTTGGCTGGATGGCGGCTCCCGCGTTCGCTGCAGCTTACGCGATCGCGGGGCTGCTTTTTATTTGTCTGGGTTTCTGGAAGACCAGCGGAGATCAAAGACCAGAGGAAGATCAGAAAGCTTAAACGCAATGAGCTTCGTCCGTTGCTGAGCCAGGCACTAATCGTTTGTATTATCAGCGAGGTCGACCGTGTCCGCGGTTTGTTCGAAAGTGACGACCAGTTTTGAATATTTCCACTTGCCGGTTGACTTGGTCGCGACGGCGTAAATGGTTGCTTTTCCTTTCGGTCCGCGAATCGGAATTGCCAGATCGCTTGTGCCTGAGCCGCCATTAACGTTTGTGTTTCCAGAGACAAACCAACCCTCCTTGATCGGCGTGCCGATTGCTTGCTGGACGCGCGAATCCGATTTTGCGCGCTCGAAAGCGACCTTGTAAACATCGGAAGACTTCACTGCGCCGAAGACGATGAGGACAATTCCGAGAATGCACGCGATGCCGAGTGCGATGAAGGTTAGGCAACCGGCGGGCACAAACCATTTCCAGTTTCGTGTCCACCAGTTGCCGCGCATGGGCAATGGCGGAGGGACTGTCGGTTCCACGATGCTTGCTTGGTGACATGCTTTGCCAGCTGTGTCGAAACAATTTTGTGCCTGGAATCGGAAACTGGAACGGCAAATACGAATGCGCCTTCGGCAGCACCTCGAGGTCGCCGCTTTCAGGCCGCCGATCTATCTAGCAATCGGTGCGAATTTTGCCTGGTTCGCGCGCCCGATCCGAATTACCCCGACGGTCGATCGGAGATTTTAGGAATCTGGAATTGAGCGGTTACGAACGATTCTTTCCTCGAGGAGGGACCGCAGCTGCTGGCAATCGCAAGGCTTGGACAAGTGATGATCGAATCCAGTGAGCTTGGCGATTTCGATTTCGGCCGGATAATTGTAACCAGACAGGGCGATCGCGAGGACCTCTTTTCCGCGTCTGCGCGCTTCCTGGATAAGAGCGTAGCCGGTTCCATCGGGAAGAGCTATGTCACTCAGGATGACGTCAATAGACTCGGTCTCGAGTCGATTGAGGCCGCTTTGCAGCGTGCCGGCGGGCGAAACGTCGAACCCCCAATGCGTTAACAAATTGGTGAGTACCTGACGGGTGTCGGCGTGATCCTCAACGACTAGAATGCGCATAATGACCACGTTGGTCGCTATGGGTTCGAAGGTGAGGAGTGGCGCGGTCGTGCTTCAGAAGAAATTCCTGAAACCGAATTTGAGGCTGGGTGAAAAAAATTGAAAATTTCCTACGCCAGAAACCACTCACCTCAATCCGTTTTTGGGAGGGAGAAGGAAGAAAGAAAACTCAAAACTAAGGCGTGAAATCTTGTTCTTTGCCGAGGCTCGCGCAAAAAGCGGCCAGGAGACGAGCGGTTTCTTCGAGATCGCTCAATGACAACAACTCGTTAGGGGTATGCATGTAGCGGAGTGGGACGGAGAGAAGACCTGTCGCCATCCCTCCGCGCGAAAGTTGCATCGGGTTGGCATCGGTGCCTGTGCCGCGGGCTGCTGACGCAATCTGATAAGGGATTTTTTCTTTCTCGGCCGCGGCCACAAGGATTTCGAATACGCGCGGATTGATATTTGCGCCACGGAAGATCATCGGTCCTTTGCCGACGTGAAAATCGCCGGCACGTCTCTTCTCGATACCCGGGGTGTCGGTTCCGTGCGCGACATCGAGAGCGATTCCGACATCCGCTTCACTCGAGAATGCGCTGGCCGTCGCCCCGCGCAATCCGATTTCCTCCTGGACGGTGGAAACGCCGATGACGCAGGCGTGGAATTTGCGGCCGTGAAGCAAGCGCAGTGTCTCGGTCATGATCCACGTCCCCATCTTGTTGTCGAACGCCATGGAAACGGCGCGCTGATTCGCGAGTTCCAGGTAGGGTTGCAAAAAAATGCCGGCGTCGCCGATTGAAACGAGTTTGCGCGCGTCCTTTTGGCTGGTTGCGCCGATGTCGATGTAAAGGTCGTGTATCTTCGGCACCTTTTTTTTCTCTTCGTCATCCATGAGGTGAATCGCTTTTCGCCCGATCACTCCGGGAACGACCCCGTCTCGCGTCATGATCGACACACGCTGGGCGGTGGCGACGACTGGATCGACACCGCCAATCGGCTCGAGGTGAAGAAAACCGTCCTCCGTAATGTACTGGACGATAAACCCGATTTGGTCGCAGTGTCCGGCCAGCATAATCCGGGGCTTGCCTCTGGGATTGCGAATCCCGAAGACGTTTCCCATGACGTCGGTGCGGACGATATCGCTCCATGGACGAATACGGTCCCGGACGATTTTCTGCACTTCGTGCTCGTAACCGGAGGGGCTGGGCGTTTCGACTAGTTGTTTGAGAAATCTTTTGCTATCTGCATTCACAATAATGGCGAAGAGCTTCGTGCTTGGGCGGCGATGGAACAAGCGGAGAAACGCAACTGAGCCCGAAACGGATGCCGCGACCGAAAGGTGGGCCTAACGAATGATCGATTTAATGACAAGGGCTACGGTGCGCCGGAGGGTTTGCCGCTAAGGCTTTGTATGAGCGATGGAATCAAATCAGCGAGCCCCTGCTCGTGATCCGCGTTGGGATCCACCCGTCCAGCCGGAGTGAGTTTGTCCACAATTTTCGGAAGGTATTCGGCAACGAATTGTGAGGCCGTGGCCGGATCCACACCCATTTTCGCGGCAAGCGCAGCGACCTGGTCTGAACCGAGCACTTTTTGAATTTGGTCGGCTGAAATCGATTGGTTTTCTCCCAAACCGACCCAGGAAGAAAAAACATCCCCGTGTCCGGTCTGGGAAAATTTGTTCATCAATCCTTGCAATCCGCCGCTCTGCTCAAGAACGCCGCCGAGAATTCCGATGAGCGGACTTGCTCCACCACCGATCGCTTCGTTTTTTCCGGACGCGGCTTTAAGTATTGAATCGAGTAATCCCATATTTTCTTCTTTCTTGTCTTAGTTATTCTGGGTGTGAGTTCGCCCGAAAAAGTTCTCCTGATCGTCGGTCCGACAGTAAAGGCACCCTAACGCGACCCGGCGGCAGAAAGAAGACATATCTTAACGAGACCAGGCATACGTTGACGTAACGGGCGACGGACACTAAAACCGTTCGCGTGAAAGAAGATAGTTTTCGCAGGGCGAGCTACGGACCATGGCTCGTCGGACTTGGCGCCGCTTTATGGGGAACGGAGAGCGCGTGGCGCATTCCATTGAACGAGCTGTTCGACGCCCAGGTGATTGTTTTTTGGGAGCACGTGTTTATTCTGGTCATGTTCGCGCCGCTCCTTTTGTTGCATCTGGGAGAGATACGTAAGATCGATGCGCGCACGTGGGGTTATTTGTTTTTCTCCGGGTTCGCCGGCTCGGCGGTTGGCACGGTCTTTTTCACGATGGCGTTGAAGAATGGCAACCCAACGGTGGTCAATGTCGTCCTGAACATTCAACCTGTTATCTCAACGTTGGGCGCTTTTGTGTTGTTCGGCGATCGTCTAACGCCGCGCTTTTTTCTTTTCGCAGCCATAGCCATCGTCGCCGGCATGTTCTTGTCGGTGGAGCACCCCGAATTAATCGGCGTTTCGTTCGAGAAAGCGGGACTAAACCTCGGGACTGGTTATGCGCTCGTTTGCGCTCTCTTTTGGGGTCTTTCGACTGTGGCAGGTCGTGGTCTGATGACGGGCATGTCACTGCAATTGGCCGCGAGCCTGCGCGTGGTGATGGGCCTCCTCTGCATGACGACCATTCTTTTTTTCTATGGGAAACTGCATTGGGCGGCACTTTGGCCGCCGGAAGCGCACATACAGACCGGAAAGGCGGTCGGCGCGCTCATATTGCTCGCCTCCATTTCGGGCGGCATTCCACTGTTGATCTACTTCGAAGGTCTGCGACTGACGCGTGCTTCGACGGCTGGCTACTTCGAGATGATGCAAACTCTTGCCGCAGTCTGTATCACCTGGGGGTTTTTCCACGCGACCCTTCACCCACATCAAGTCGCCGCAGGGCTCATTTTGATGGGGGCGGTGGCGATGATTCAGAAAACGCAAAGCGCCGAATCCGAAAAACTCGGAACTTGAACGCCGACAGTTGCAAATCCCAGAATAGACTGGAGCAAAACCTCAGCGTCATCTGCCAGCCACGCATCCAGCCTGTTAGATCGCTCTTCACCAACGCGTACAGCTTTCCCCTCTATATATAGAGAGGAATCCAGATCCGTTCGCCCGCAGAGAGGCAGCCATAAATCGGCAAAACCCCTTCGAACGGGCACCGCTCGATGTTCAGGACGACCATCAAGGACCTACGTTCGTCGCCTGTATCTCACGCGTGTTGATTCGCCAGAGACAAACCCCCGCGATGATAAACCAAATTGCTTGAGTAAACGTGATCAGCCCGAAGCCGTGAACGTCCAGTTTCAACTCGCCGGCGAACATAGAGATGATAATTACGACACCGATGAGCGTGCCATAGATACCAAGGCCAATTGGCAGAACTCGATGTTTCAAGATCAAACCTGACCAAAGGACGATTGCTACGCACGAACCGACCGCGCCGATTTGGGCGAAACCCTGATTGATGGCGTGATTGTAGTCCATCAGGGTGCGCCACTGATCGCTCGCCGCAGTTCGGGCGACTACTTGACGCAAAATTTCCGGAGTGACTAATCCACTCATCGTTGCGGCGGCCATGAGTGCAACAAGACCGAACCCGTAGATGACAACAGCCATGGTCGCGATGCGATTGGGTGAGTCGATCCGCCGGGAAAGAGCGAGCGCGCCGAGGAAAGAGAAGGGCAGGCCGGTGATGGCCAGGACATGGACGCCAATGACGAGGGCGATAAGTTTTTCGAATTGCGGAGGCGTAACGTGATGTGCACCGCCAGTGGGATGAAGGCTTAGGGTAATCACGCCGCTGATTGCTCCGAGGATTAGCGCGATGCCACCAAGTCGATTATCTTTCACGCCTAACCTTCTACGACCGACCTGTTAGCTGTCCAGCTATAGAGTCGGTAGAAACCGAACAGAGATGCCCCAGGTGTTCAGAAACTTGTCGGAATTAGAGAATAAGACAGACCCTCGAATTCGACGGACACGCGATCGATTGGGCGACGCCCTGGTTGGACTGCTCGTACAAAAGCCATTCGACGATATCACCGTCCAGGAAGTTCTCGACCGGGCGAAGGTCAGCCGCTCCACGTTTTATTCGCATTATCGCGACAAGAACGATCTTTTTCTCAGCGATGTTGATGAGTTTTTCGAGGGAATGGCCACGGCACTGTCAAGCTTTGGAGATCGATCGGAAAGAGTCGCGCCGGTTTGCGAGTTATTCGCTCATATCGCCGAGTCTCGCGCTTTCTATGATGCGCTCGTCGAGTCGGGCCGGATCCATGACGTATGGGCGATTGGTCAGGAACATTTTGCGCGTGGAATCGAAAAGCGTTTCAATGAATTACCGCGCGGCCGGAGAATTCCGGAGGCCCGGCGGGGCGTTATTGCACATGGAGTCGCCGGCACGCTTGTCTCTTTGCTAACCTGGTGGGTTCAGCACGGGATGACCCATTCACCTCAGGAGATGGACCAACTTTTTCATCAGCTGGTTTGGACGGGAGCGGAAGGACCCTCGCGGAAGAAAGAATCGGGGTTGTAGGCGAAACCAAACATCCAACGCCGAACGCCGAACGCCGAACGTCCAACGCCGAGTAAGGCTCACCCCTGCCTAACGACGGATGCCATGTGGCATCCGGCCGAAAGGCTATTTTTTAGCGCCACTGATAATAGTCGTTTGTGCGGAAATGGAGATCCCGCTCAAGGTCATGAAGCTCGCCGCGGACGTGCTCGATCTGATCTCTCAAACGGCGGCGATCGTAGCGACGCTCACCGCGACGAAATTCGGAGTTGATGTGGTCGATCTCACTGCGAACATGCTCATATTGGCGCCGCAGGCGCCAGCCCGCGTGATAGGCTTGAAGTTTACCGCGCACGTGAGCAAGCATCCGATTAATGTGGTTCACTTCGTAGTCGAGACGCCGGCTGTTCGATTCGTGGTAACCTGCGGAGGACGAATCGTGGCCTTCATTCTGGCGGTCGTCTGAGTGGCTATCGGTGTATCCGAAGGCGGAAGCGCCGAATCCCGTCAGAGCCAGACCGACGATCGAGAGGAGAAAAGTAGATTTTATTGCATTCATATTCGGGTTTCTATTCTGAATGGTTTGACGCACTCCGCCCGAATTCATTCATGCAGGCAGCAGAGCCCGCCGGGCGTCACTCGACGGCGTGGACGATGTAGGTGCCGGCT
>JBEEGU010000016.1:0-5398 GCA_041167025.1 Verrucomicrobiota bacterium | reverse complement strand
CCAACGCCCAACGCCCAACGCCCAACATCCAGTTCAGAAAAGGGAAAAGCGTTTGCAAGAACCATCGCGAGCGGTCATTTAACGAACATGAATCGACGAATACTGCTTATCGCGAAACTCATGATCGCAGCCGCGCTGGTGTCGCATCAACAGGCCAAGGCCGCGGAGGACTTATCCGGAATCAAAACTGAGATTACAAAGCGGCACGATGAAGCGGTGAAACGATTACAAGATTGGATTCATCAGGTCTCGATCGCGGCGGAAGATCGTGGATATCCGGAAGGCGCTGATTATATGGCGCAAATGTTGCGCGATGCCGGCTTTAATCAGGCCGCGGTGGTTTCGACCGACGGGAAGCCCGGAGTTTTCGCGACTCTCGATGCCGGCGCAAAAAAGACGGTCGGCCTCTATTTCATGTATGACGTGAAACAATTCGATCCGAAAGAATGGTCGTCGCCGCCGACCGACGCCGCGATCCTGGACAAACCGGATCTTGGTAAAACGATGATTGGCCGCGGCGCGGTTAATCAAAAGGGGCCGGAAGCTGCCTTTGTTGCCGCCCTGCACGCCATTCGCGGCGCGGGAAAAAAATTGCCGGTTAACCTGGTGCTGGTCGCGGAAGGCGAAGAGGAAATCGGTTCGCCACATATCGGACAGATTGTGCACCGGCCGGAAGTGCAATCGGCCCTGTCAAAATGCATGGGCGTCTTCATGCCCGCGGCGTCGCAGGATTTGGATGGAGTGGTGACGGTGAGCCTGGGCGCGAAAGGAATTATTGAAGCGGAGCTCACTTCGAGCGGCGAAAAGTGGGGGCGCGGTCCGGCGAAAGACATTCATTCTTCACTCAAAGCCATGGTCGACAGTCCCTCCTGGCATCTCGTGCACGCGCTCGACACTCTCGTGTCGGCGGACGGGAATCAGATCACGATCGACAATTACCCGAAACCGCCGGCAGTCAGCGCGGAAGAAAAAGCGATGATTGCGGATGCGGCGAAGCGTCGGAACGAAGCGGGCGAGAAGAAGCGGCTGAGTGTGCAGCACTGGATCGACGATCTCGGCTGGGCAGAAGCACTGGAACGGCTCGAATCGCAGCCAACGGTAAATATCGAAGGGTTGGTTGGCGGTTATACCGGGCCCGGTGGCAAGACCGTATTGCCGCACAAAGCGGTGGCAAAAATGGATTTCCGACTCGTGCCGGGCATGACGGCAGACGCTGCGCTCGCAGCATTGAAGGCGCACTTGGCCAAGCGCGGCTTTGGCGATATCGACGTGAATATGACGGGTGGCTATGATCCAACCAGCACGCCCGCAAGTGCGGCGCTGATTCAAGCGCAGGTCGCGGTCTTGAAACAGGCGGGAATTGATCCGGTAATGTGGCCGCGTAATGCCGGCTCGTATCCCGGGTACGTCTTCACTGGCGAACCGTTGAAACTCGCCGCCGGCCATTTCGGTTTGGGTCACGGCAGCGGTGCGCATGCGCCTGATGAATATTATGTGATTGAATCGACCAATCCAAAGATCCAGGGATACGATGGCGCGGTCTTATCGTTCGTCCAATATTTGTATCAGCTGGGGCAAGAGAAGTAAGACGAACTGCCAAACCGCCCCTGACCTCAATCCTCTCCCCTCGGGGGAGAGTCGGGAGCCAAGAAAAGATCATGGTTGGGAGTCGCACAAGTTGATTCCGCCTCCGCCAAGGCTTCGGCGCGGCAGGTGTTGAACGCGGAATAGCTAATTGCCGACGAATTTCATTTCGTTGGTCATGACGAAACCTAGGCGTTCATAAAGTGGACGCGCTTCCTCGGCGGCGTGGAGGACAATTCGATCCAGGCGTTGCTCGCGCGACCACTCGATAATTCGCTTCATTAACAGGGTGGCAACACCGCGCCGGCGCCATTCCGGTTCGGTGAAGACATTGATGATCAGGGCGTGCCTGCCTTCTGCGACCGTAGTTTCGCCATTCGGATTTGTCCCCGGATGAGGCATTACTTCGCGTAGTTGGACACCGGCGCCGGCGATGATTTGTTGGGGTTCGTTCTCGGAGTTGGCGACCCAGCCGACATATTCGCCAGTCTCTAGCATGGACTGAATCTTGTCCTGCGACTTGGCACGAAACGATTCAAACAATTCAGATGGGATTTCGCCCATATCGAAAAACATGCGCGCCCGGTGTTGCGCAATGATCGAGGCATCGGAAGTCGTAGCGAGACGAATACGGACGGGTCCCATTTGGATCGACAATCGACCGAGGTTGGAATCAGGCAAACGCGTGAAATGTGAGCGGCTTTGCCGCTAATTTTAACATCGCCCTCGGAGATGCTGATCCACCTGGGGTTCGCCCTTGCGTGGTAGTAGACGCTTCGCTCTACGAAGCGCGAAGCTCGTATTAACAAACTCAGACGCGCCGCGTCGCCCAGAGGGCGACGTCTACAGAAGAAAGCGCGGACAGCTCGAAAACTGCTTTTTCTACCTGAAACAAGTCAGATAAACTTGCTCCGGAATCGGCGGAAGCAATTCGAAACTCGCAATTCGCGTTCGCTGACCTAAATCTGGAGCGATGGCGGACGCGCTCACCCCGATGATGCAGCAGTACCAGCGGCTGCGGAAAAGTATTCCAGCCGATACGCTGTTGTTTTTCCGGCTGGGGGATTTTTACGAATTGTTTTTTGAGGACGCGACGGAAGCATCGGCCTTGCTCAACGTTGCGTTGACCAAACGCAACACAGTTCCGATGTGCGGCGTTCCATATCATGCCGCACCAGCCTACATCGCCAAGTTAATCAAGGCAGGAAAGCGCGTTGCCGTTTGCGATCAAACCAGCGATCCGCAGCCGGGCAAGATCGTTTCGCGCGATATCACGCAAATCATCACTGCTGGAACCGTAAGCGAACTAAACCTGCTCGAGGCAAAGCGAGCCAATTATCTGGGCGCGGTTTATTTTGATGACGGCGCGTTTGGCTTCGCCTATGCAGATCTAACGACCGGCGAATTTAGGCTGACGCAGCGCCCAAGCCGCCAGCTGCTGCTCGATGACTTGGCGCGCGTCTCGCCCTCGGAAGTGCTCGTGAGCGACGCGCAAAAGGAACACGTCCCGGAACTTGATCATGCGACGGTCTATGACGGTTACGCATTTTTACCGGAACAGGCCTTCTTTACACTCTGCGAACATTTTAAAACAAAGTCGCTTGATGGTTTTGGATGCGCGCGCATGCCCGCCGCAGTCGCCGCGGCAGGTGCAATTGTTCATTACTTAAAACATCAGCTTCGCCGGAAAATCGATCATCTAACGTCGTTGCGCTGCGATGCGTCAGCGGACTTCGTCATGCTCGACGCGGCGACACAAAGCAATCTGGAGCTGGTCGAATCTCGGGGCGGCCGCGAAACCAGTTTGTTTGCCGTGCTCGATCGAACGCTTACGCCGATGGGGGCGAGAAAGTTGCGCGCGTGGATTCTGCAACCGCTGCGCGATCTCAATGAGCTCGATTGCCGGCAGCAAATGATCGCAGATCTACTGCAGGAACCCGATCTGCTCGCATCCATTCGAGCGGAATTGAAAACCATTCGCGACCTGGAGCGCGCGATCGGCCGGCTCGGCCAGGCCTCGGGGAATGCGCGGGACCTTGTCGCGCTCAAAATGTCGCTGGAGCAAATCCCGCGTTTGAAAGCGGAAATTGGCAAACTCATTGCACGCAGCGAATTTGGCACAGGTAGGGATGGCTCTCCGAGCCGTCCGGGTGGGCCGGCGAAGGACGTTTCGGAGACACGTCCCTACCTGGATTTGATGCAGCGCTTGCAAAATGAAATCCAGGAAATGCCGGACCTGGCCGAAAAGCTAACCCGCGCGGTGGTGGACGATCCGCCCTTGGCGTTGAAGGAAGGGGGTATTTTTCGGGACGGCTATGATGCAGATCTCGATGAGTTGCGCCGCGGATCGCGCGAGGGGAAAAATTGGATCGGTGAATTGCAGGAGCGCGAAATCGCGGCCACCGGCATCAAGTCGTTGAAAGTGCGGTTCAATTCCGTGTTCGGCTACTTCATCGAGATCACGAAGAGCAATCTCGCGAGCGTGCCGCCCAGCTATACGCGCAAACAAACTACGGTCGGCGGTGAGAGGTTTATCACCCCCGAGCTCAAAGAAATGGAAGCCAAGATCCTGGGCGCGGACGAGCGCTCCCGCAACGTGGAGTATCAATTGTTTCACAAATTGCGGGACGAAACCGTGCAGGAAATTGCGGCGATCCAGCAAACAGCTTCGGCCGTGGCCACGGTTGATGCGATCTGTGGACTAGCCGAGACGGCACGGTTGTTTCGGTATTGCCGGCCGAGTTTGAACGAGACGCTTCGGCTTTCCATCCGGGATGGCCGTCATCCCGTGCTCGATCAGAATCTCATCGACGAAAAATTTGTCCCGAACGACACGTCGCTGGACGGCGACATGAGGCTAGCCATCATCACGGGCCCGAATATGGCCGGCAAATCCACTTACATTCGGCAGGTTGCGTTGATCGTGCTAATGGCGCAGATCGGCAGTTTCGTGCCGGCGGCGAGCGCCGACATCGGGATGGTCGACCGGATCTTTACCCGCGTGGGAGCTAACGACGATCTCGCGCGCGGGCAATCCACATTCATGGTCGAAATGAATGAAACGGCAAACATCGTGAATAACGCGACGGAGCGGAGCCTGGTTATTTTGGATGAAATCGGGCGGGGAACATCAACCTTCGACGGATTGTCCATCGCCTGGAGCATTGCTGAATTCCTGCACGATAAAATCAAGGCAAGGACGCTTTTTGCCACGCATTATCATGAGCTGACCAAGCTGGCGGAGGAGCGAAAAGGTGTCTGTAATCTGAATGTCGCAGTGCGTGAGTGGAATGAGCAGATCATTTTCCTGCGCAAGATTATCCCGGGTGGCGCGGACAAAAGTTACGGAATCCAAGTAGCGCGGCTTGCCGGTTTGCCGAAGGAAATCTTGGATCGGGCCAAGGATATTCTGGCACATCTTGAAAAACCCAATGGTACAGCGGCTACCCCGACCAGGACGCGAAAAAGGTTTAGTGCCGCGGGAAAACCAAATAAGCCCCAGCTGGAACTGTTATAATTTTGACAGCGCGCCTGATTTAACTTGTCCTGAGGCACGGGTTTATCCCGTCCAAAGCAGGCCGAACTTTCGAATATCTGATGTCGGAACTCCGGCCACGACAGAAAAATCAAAACCCACAATTCACACATGAAAAAAACATCAATAGTCATTTCACGGCTCGTTCTGGTTGCGTTTGCAGTCGGTGGTCTTTCGCTGATTCACTCGGTGCGCGGGCAGGCGGAAGAGCATCCCACAACGGACAATCCTCACTTTCGGCCGGCCTCGAGCACCCAAGCGGCGGACCCGATGGGGGCG
>JBEEGU010000015.1:0-3844 GCA_041167025.1 Verrucomicrobiota bacterium | reverse complement strand
TACAAGTTAGTAAATTAAATACGTTTTATTGAGAGGTGACACCCTACAGCTAGGTCCGCTAGTCTGCAGGAGGTGGCGTGGGTCGAATTCTTAGCCTATTATTGAGAGGGCGCAAGCTATTAGCTTTAGGGGATTTTTATTGAAAAAGCATAGACCGCCGAAGAGATAACACGGAATGCGCTTGGTTTGTCAGGCGGTAGTTTTGCTTTTTTGTATGGCTGCGACGGTCTTTTCCGGCGGCGCGCCCGAGACGTTCACGATCGAGGAGGCCGTCACCGTCGCGGATACACGCAATCCGGACATCGCGATCGCGCGAAAGAAAATACAAGCGGCTCGCGGCGGGCTACTTGAAGCGCGCTCCGGATATTTACCCTCGGTTGTTTCTACCGGCTTGCTGCGGGAGCGCCAGCATCAGACCGATTCGCGCCTGCGCGACGAGGACTACAGCGCATCTGTCCGTGTCATCCAGAATCTTTATACCGGGGGCGGTGTGGCCAGCCAGGTGGCCATTGCCCGATTGAGACTTGAGAAGCAGGAACTGGAACTGAAGGCGATCTCGAACCGTGTTGCGATGGACGTCCGGGTCGCCTTTAACGAATTGCTATTGAACCGGGCGAAGATCCATGTTCGCGAACAATCGCTCGGTGTGCTCGGGGAAGAACTAAAAACCCAACAAGAGCGTCTGATTGCCGGGTTGGTCGGCCAACTAAATGTTCGGCGTGCCGAAGTCGCGCGGGCCAATGAGCAAACCGAACTGATTGATGCGCAAACGCAATTGAGTAATTCCTATCTCCGATTAGGCGAACTCATCGGGGCCAATCCCGATCGGAGAACGAACGCTGTGGGATTCGAAGTTACAGGTCAATTACAGTATCACCCGCGCCGGCCCGATCTTGGTGAGTGTCTTGGCCGGGCCGATGCCAACCGGCCAGAAATTCTTTCACGCCAAAGGGACGTTGAAATCGAGACCTTCCAGGAAACCTTGGACCGGAGCGAGCTGCGGCCACAAGTGGAAGCCTTTTCCGGCTACGAACTTTACAACGAACGCGACCCCACGATCGGGCCGGAATTCAATCATGGCTACGTGTTAGGTCTAAATGCGCGCTGGCATATTTTTGACGGGTTCGCGACCAAGGGGAAATTGCAGGCCACGCGTGCCCGGCGGGAAGCGGCGCTGCAGGCGCTTGCCGCGATGCGACTGACTGCCTCGTCCGAAGTACGCAGCGCGTTTCTTGATTTGCAGCAAGCTGATCACGTTCTCGAGTCCGACACAAAGAATGTTCAAACCGCCGATGAATCGCTCGAAATTGCGAAGGCGAACGTGGGCGCTGGCTTGGGAACGCAGCTCGACCTATTGCAGGCTGCGGCGGACGTCACGCGGACCCGCACCACGCGACTGAATGGTATTTATCTTCACAATGTAGCTTTGGCGCGCCTCGCCCGAGCCTGCGCGAGTTCGCCGGAAGACATGGGATTTTCCCCGAAACTCAGTACGGACAAAAAGCCGAGCGGCCCCGGCGCTACCGATATGGCAAGGCCCCCTAAGAAATTGAGTCAGCGATGAAAGCTATTCGCCTCCTGCCGCTAGTCATGGCATTGAGCGCTTACGTGCCCGGCTATGCCGTGACATTGGACAGCGTTTTGCGACGGACCGTGGAGGAAAATCACGAGGTTCAACAAGCCCGAATCAATTTGGAGCGCGCTTCCGGGCAAAGATTGGTTTTGCGATCGGTTGGGTTACCTGATGCCGTCATCGGAATCGTCGGGGGCGACCAGGGCGGTCATCGTTCGGGCGAAAAATCGAATCAACCGTTTGGGTTTGGTTACGGTGGTTTCACGCAACCGATCTTTAACGCGGCCATTCCGCCCTCGTTTCGCCGAGCTGACATCGAGGTTTTGATCGCCGAACAACAATTGAACGTTGCTCTGACAGAGCAGTTGCACGGGGCGCGTGTCGCCTTTTATAGCGCCATCTTCAACAAGTCCTTAAACGGAGTGCGAACCGAGCAACGACAACGTCTTGAGCAAAACACCAGCAGCCAGCGGGACCGCTATCAGTCCGGGCTCGCTACTCGCGGAATATTCGTCGGAGCGGAGGTTCAAACGCGAGAATTGGATCCACAGATCGAGGCCTCAGGGCGCGCTTATAACGCCGCCGTATTGAAAGTGGCTGAGGCGATTGGAGAAGACTTGGGCCCGAGCGCGCTGCTCCCCGAACCAGCCGGCGAATTGAAATACGTCCCGATCAAGCTCGACCTTGAAACCGCCGTGAAACAGACACTAAACCGCCGGCCCGACCTTCAGCTCGCACGTCTCCTCGTTCGCGCCGCTAATGAAGAACAGCGGATCATGGAAGCAGCTTATTATCCCACGATTAACGCGGTGGTTTCCGGAGAATACATTCCGATTTCGGGAATCCGCCGCACCCAAAGTCAAGGGTCTCCGCGCCGGTCCGATGACATTATTTCTTCTGAGATCCGAGCTGGCGGCGCTTACACGTGGCGCGTCATCGACAATGGCCAAACTTATGGCTCTGTCATGAGACAGCGCTCGGCTCGCGAAATTAACGAGCTCCTCGTGCGCAAGATGGAGGAAGACACCAGGCGCGACTTGGTGCGAATCGATACAGAACTCAAGGCGATTGCGGCCAAACAGGATTTGCTACAGAAAGCCTCCTTTGCAGCTGAGGAAAACGCCACCGCCGTCCGGCAAAATTTGGGCGGCGGGGTTGTGTCACAGTTGGAATTCCGTCTGGCTGAAAATGCGTCTCTTGAGATCAAGAGTAATCTCTTGAGTCTCGCATATCAGCAGAAACTCGCTCTTGCCGAATGGGATCGAGCGACCGGGCGCTATTTTCAATTTTCCGACGAAACCGCCCAAAACGTGCCATAGTTCCAGCTCTTTGAAGTTGCCGCGATCGAAGAATTTAGTTTGGGCCGCCGTGCCGCTCGTCCTGCTAGTGGCACTGATTTGGTATTGGGTTTTGCCGGTGGCGGAGGTAGCAACGGTTCGCCGCGGAACCGCTTTATCCGCCGTGTACGGAACCGTCCGAATCGAGCCAACATTTGTCGTGCACGTCCGCGCCCAAAATTCAGGATTTATTCGCTTAGCGGATCCGTTCTCGATGGGCCGCGGGGCAGTCGGTAAGACCGTCGAAAAAGGCCAGTTGCTGGCTACGATTGCAGACGAGGGCACGGCGCGGCAATTGAAGCAGGCTCGGACGGACTTACAGGCTGCGACTGAACGCGCAGCCCTTCCCCTGCCTTCGACCGAGTTACTCAAGACGGCCGAGGACAACGTGCAGCGCCTCGAGAAACTCGCTGCTTTAAGCAATGTGCCGGCAGTCGAATACGAGAAAGCGAAAAGCGACGCGAGTCGTTTGCGCGGGGTAGTGGAAACGGAACGGATCGAACGCGACCGCAATCTCGAAGCTCTCTCCCAAGCATGCAAAAAACTGGAGGCGCAAATGAAAAACTCCGAGATCCGCGCCCCGATTGACGGGCTTCTCACCGCTATTCAAACGGTCGATGGCGAATTGGTCGGTGAAAGTAACGAATTATTTACGGTCTCGTCGCTGCGAAATTACGTCCGCGGGGAGGTCAATGAGGAAGATGTCGGCGACGTGAAGCCAGGGATGGATGCAATCGTTCAACTGTATGCCTATCGGCTGCAGCAGTTGCACGCGCGAGTTTCTTCCATCCAACCAGCGGCTGATCCGGAAACGCAGCGTTATACGATTGTTCTTCAACTCGAGAACGCGCCGGACAACTTGATGGCAGGAATGACGGGTGAAATGAATATCATTACCGGTCGGCATGAGAAGGTTCTGCTCGTTCCCACGCGA
>JBEEGU010000014.1:0-6132 GCA_041167025.1 Verrucomicrobiota bacterium | reverse complement strand
GCGTCCGTCGCCTCGGAGATGAAATTCGCGTGACTGCGCAATTGATCGACGCGCGCACCGATACAAATCTCTGGGCTGAGCACTACGACCGGAAAACATCGGATGTCTTCGCAATTCAAAGCGAGGTCGCGGAAAACATCGCCACGCAATTGCGGGCCGCTCTCTCCCCCGCAGAAAAGGCGGCCATTTCCGTGCGCCCAACCGGCGACTTGGAAGCATTCGATCTTTTTCTTCAAGCCAAAGACCTGGTCACGACGTTCAACGACACAGCCAACGCGAAGGAAACCCTTCTCCGAGCGATTCGTCTGCTCGACGAGGCAATTGGGCGGGATGGCCGGTTTGCGCTGGCCTACTGCTGGGCGGCTGTCGCCCACGACAATCTCTACTGGTTCAACTTCGATCATACCACCGCTCGTCTGGAACTGGCCAAGTCCTGCGTCCGCCAAGCCATTCAACTCGCGCCTGAGCTCGGCGAGGCGCACCTCGCCCAGGCGCTTGTGTTTTATCATGGCTATCGCGATTACGCCCAGGCTCGCCAGCATCTGGCGATTGCCCAGCGCGGCTTGCCAAATAATGCCCAGGTCTATTCGGTCACCGGATATCTTGATCGGCGCGAGGGAAAATGGGATGACAGTTTGCGGAACTTGCAGCGTGCCGCCGAACTAGATCCGCGAAACTTTAAAGTTCTGGGCGATCTCTCCGTTTTGTATGACCTCCTGCGCCGCTACGATGACAAAGAACAATTGTTTGACCGCGCGATCGCAATCAACCCGGCCCAAACTGACTATTGGCAACTGCTGCGGGCCGAAACTGAATTGGAAAAAGGCAACCTGCCGACGGCTCGTCAACTGTTCGATCAACTTCCGGCCGGCTATGATCCTGATGGATCAGCCACTGCCGCGCGGATAAGCCTACTCTTGTATGAAGGAAACAATGACACAGCGCAAGCGGCGTTGGAAGCGTGCAAACATGAAGGATTGATTGACGGCACCGGTTCATTACTGCCACGGAGCTTTTTTGCCGGCCAGATTGCGCGTGCGCGGGGTGATCGGGGGAAAGCAATCACGGCTTTCAACATTGCTCGAGACGAAATTGGACAAAAGTTGCGCGATGATCCGGACAATGGCCTTTTGCGTGGAGTCCTGTGTGTGATCAACGCTGGCTTGGGGAGAAAGGAAGAAGGTTTGTCCGAAGGACGCCGCGCCGTCGAGCTCCGCCCGATCAACAAAGATGCAGTGGATGGTCCCGTAGCTTTGACCCGTCTGGCCATGGCCTACGCCTGGCTGGGCGAAAACAATCCGGCAATCGAACGATTAGCTTCTTTGGCAAAGACGCCTGGGGGTCCCGATTATGGGCAACTCAAGTTCGATCCCGCCTGGGCCGCGCTTCGCGGCGATGCGCGGTTCGTGAAAATTGTCGACGAACTTCAGCCAGGTGCGGCGCGGCGTTAAGGGACCGTTGGACTCTGTGTGCGCTAACCAGAAAGGAATCAAAATGAGGGCAAGTAAAATTATCTGTTTCGCCGTTGGCGCAATGTTGGTTGCTGCTGCCGCGTGCGCCGAGGAAATCTCAATCGTCAGCAATATCCTTGGACCGGAGGGTCCGTTGTACATTGACGGCAACCTTTACTATGTGGGCTGGGTCTCCCACACGCTGTCGAAATGGGATGGCAAAACGACCACCGTGTTAAATCATACCCCGGGCTGTGGCCATAACGGGTTGGCGCTCACGAAACAGAAAACATTCCTGCTTGCGTGCACGGAGGAGCATGGCGCCATCCTTGAACTCGACATGACCGGCAAGGAGTTACGCCGTTGGGATGCCGATAACAACGGCAAGACATTCGACGGCGGCATAAATGATATTGTGGTGACCGCCAACGGCGGTGCTTATGCCACGGTGTTTGGCCCGTACGCGGATCTGCCAACCGCTGTCGCGGGGAAAATTCTCTATCTGGCGCCTGGCAGCCAGAAATGGGTCGAGGTAGCGGATGATCTCAATTACGCCAACGGAATAGGCGTTTCTCCAGATCAAAAGACCCTGTACGTCAGCGAAACCGTCGGGAACTGCATGTTGAAATTCAAGATCAATGACGACGGCTCATTGAGTAACAGATCGAATTTTTCTCTGCTAAACCTTCTCACGCCAAACAAGGTCGAATCCTGGTGGATTGGACCTGATAGCATGAAGGTCGACAGCAAGGGTAACATTTATGTTGCCCAATGGTTCGGCGGTAAGATTTTGAAGATATCTCCTGAGGGCAAGCTTCTACACATCTTTGAGATCGCCGCAGGTGATGGCACAACCAATGTCGCGTTCAGCGAAGGCGAGAAAGAATTGTACGTGACTGTGGTGAAGGATCCAAAAGACTCGCAGGCAAAGGGCGGCATCGTAAAAATCGCAAATGTGAAGTAACAGATTTTTGGTGATGCCGAACGCCCTCGGTGGCGGTTTGAGTTGTAGAGGCGCTTGTGCCAAGTGCCTAAGTTTGGGCCCCACGCCAAACTCCAACTCCGAATGTGTTGATTCGTTCGCTATTCGCTCTCTCACCCTCGCCCCTCGGGTTACATGATCTATGTCGCGGCGTCCCGGCTCGCTCCATTCGCGAGCTGCGTTCAATTGAAGACAACCCAGCTTCGCCAAAGCTACGGCGCCGCACGCAGATATCAGATAGTCAGGTGCAAGAGATCGAGCGCTGCAGCAGGGTTAGGGCAGCCGCGGCCGAAAGAAAGGTGGAGCGTGCCGCCTGTGTTCGCGGCGTTCCGCCTCCATTTGCTCCAGCGTCGCGTTCTGCTCGGCGGTCAGAAAAGGCGCGACCTTTGCATTGGTTTCCGCGATCCGATCCGATATTTGCTTCGTCGTCGCCTGGCGGATTGCTTCGATGTCGGATGCCGTCTGCTCGACCAGCGGCTTGATTTGCGCAGTCTGCTCGGGAGCGAGCGACAGTCGCGATTGCAGGCGGGCAAGAATATGACGCGACATTTCGGCCGGGGTCGGCGGACGAAGAAATGTTCTTAGCACAAACGGGCCGGCGAGTACACCGATGAACAGGCCGGCCACGAAGATCAGCGTGGCGTAAAGAATAATTTTCCAGGACCGCGACTTGGTCATCGGTCTAGCCCGGCAAGGAGGGCGGAGTTTACGATTCTGGTTTCCGGGTCCAAGCGCTGCGAGATTTGTGCGATATCCCCGCTTTTCCAGGCGCCCCCCGCCACCGCAACCACGCAAGCCATGAGCGCTGCCCAACGGAAAACCCGAAGCATGCCGACATCGATCTTCGAAGATGCGAGAAAGCTTCTCCACTGCGCCAGGACAGCGGTCTCCATTCCGAACGGCAGCTCGGAAGGAACCGGGTCACGAGCGCAGCGCGCCAGCGCGAACGCGTGATCGAGTAATTTTTCAGTCCTTTTCATGCAACAGCCAATGTCTCCCGCTGATGTAGAATTTCCTTCATCTTCCCGCGAGCCCGAAATGCCCGAACCTTGATGACGGATCGGCTCCAGCCAGTCAACGCGTGAATTTCCTCCACTGATTTCTCTTCCAAATGCAGCAGGGTGATGACCAGCCGGTCTTCGGGAGAAAGTTGAGCGATGAGTCCGTTCACGAGTTTCCTGGCTAGATCGCAATCATCAGTGGTCGCAGTGTCAACCTCGGTGGCCGCGAGTTTCTCGATTCCTGCGGCGATTTCTTCGCTGAAATCGCCGAGCCGCCATTCCGGACGAATTTTTTCCGCCTTCAGCGAGTTGAGACAGGTGTTCACCGCAATGCGGGAAATCCAATGCTGCAGCGGCATGCGCCCACTGTATTGGCTGAGTTTATGAAAGACTTTGATGAAAATCATTTGAACCAGGTCTTCCTCGCTGATCCGCCGCGGCAGATGCGCACGGACAAGCTTGAGGACGAATGGATGAAAGTGGCGCAATAATTCCCGGGCGGCGATTTCGTCGCCCCGGTCGATCCGGCGCAGGCTATCCTTTTCGTCAAAGCTATCATGTTCCATTGGAGGTCAGTGACGTGACTCCACTCTACATAGAGACAGCGCCTTCTCGTCACGGTTACATCTAATTTTTGCGAAATTTAAGCGCTGACCTGTAACCGCTCACCCGCGCCGGTGTCTTAACACCATGAACCGACGGAACATCAATGGGATGAAAATCAAAACGGCAGTCTTTTGGATTCTGTGGGTGGGCAACGACCTCACCTTGCAAACAGTGGGCGAACGAAATCTGGCACTCTCCTCGCCTCCCTCCGTTCCAAGCCACCCCGGCGATACCGATCTCGCAAGTCCGGCACTCGGCTTGACTGACGCGCAACCGGAACGGCTGCGCCACTGCAGAGACGCTCCGACTGCAATGAAATAACCCCTAACCAAATCAACCACCACCATGAAAAAAATCATTTGTTGCTCCCTCGCTTTCGCATTTTTCAACTTTGCTTACGCCGGGCCGGAAGCCTATTCCGCTAAAGAAGTATCACCCGCTCCGACAACTACGCCGACTTGGTACCGCGACAATGAATGGAACGTCAGTGCATGGTTTGCTTACGCGCATCCTGGAACAGACGATGATCGTAACAGCCTGGCTGATACATTTTCCGCGAACCCGGGCCCTGGCACATACGACCGTTTTCTTGCGGACGAGCATTCCTTCGGTGGCGGAGCGGAGGTTAAGTATTTCTTTCACCGCTACTTCGGTATTGGAATCGAAGGTTTCGCTCTGGCAGCGGACGGCACCAGTTATACGGTGGAGAATTCTGACGCGACCACCGCGTTCCAGAATCGTAATGAACACCTCGTCGGAGGTGCGCTTGGCACCTTCACTTTGCGGTATCCGATCGGCCAATCGCGCTTTGCGCCGTACGTTTGGGCGGGAGGTGGCGGAGCTTTTGGCGGTCACAATGAAACAGCCGTTTACGTCGGCGGAATGCTTGAGCGAGTCCGTCACGACGTCGAATCACGCGCGATGGGGCAATTTGGCGCGGGATTCGAAGTCCGTGTGACTCCACACATAGGATTGCTCAGCGACTTCAGCTGGAACGTGGTGGACGGAACCCACAACAATTTCGGCATGATCCGCACCGGTATCAATTTCTCGTTCTGAGCAGGTCGCATGAGAAATCCTGCCTTATTGCAACGATACCGCGTCGCGAAAGATGCGCTGCGGAAGACATTGGGCACAAATATTCGACGAGAACGAACACTTCTCGGGATTAGCCAGCACGAACTGGGGGCGCGTTGCGGATTGCATCCGCGCACGATCGCGAGGATTGAGGCAGGCGAAATAGGAATCCGGCCAGAAACGCTCGCCCGGCTCCAGCGCGCCATTGGTTGCACATTCCAGAATGGCACGATCGAGAAACCGATGCACGAGGGGACGGAGCGCCGACAATGAAACAGTGGGACATGCAGCACATTGGAATCTTCGATATTAATTTCGATACTGGCGAACGATATTGGTCGGCCGAATTCCGGCGCATTCTGCGAGTGTCGGATAACATACCGGCTGCGTTATGGACCTTGTTAGAGCACGTCCATCCAAATGATCGGGGGGAAGTGCTCGCCTTCGCAATGGAACCTCTCCAAGGACAGTGCCCGCCCCACCGCTCCTTTGAACATCGCCTCCTAGATCCCGATGGCGCTGTCCGTTGGGTGCACGTTGAAGCAGGGGCAGCTTATCGTACTGGCAGCGAACACGACGTCGTGCGTATCATCGGACTGGTCACGGAAATCTCTGGACCCACAACGCCCCCATGCCGGACGAAAACAATGGTCAGAGACCAGCAGCCTGAAAATCAGCCGATGATGATGGCCCAGTCGCGGCATTACCGCAGCGTGTAGCCTCTTCGCCTACAGCAGCGAACATCGGACATCGAGGTCTGAACTCGCCGTTTCGTGTCCGGCATTCGCCGCCGTCGTAGGGCAAGCGCTCCTTGGCGCGCCCTAGCCTTGGCGAAGGTGGCCGCTTGCCAGTTCGCTTCAACGCCCAATGGAAGAGGAGAGCTGACACGGGCGCTGAAACATCATTTGGTAATCGGATTTGCGGCTGTAGATTCAGTAACTTTTCACAGCGTCAATCGACCGCGGGTGCGGCCCCTTCCCTCTGCACCTCAGCAAAGCGTACTAGAATTGTATAT
>JBEEGU010000013.1:0-2882 GCA_041167025.1 Verrucomicrobiota bacterium | reverse complement strand
ACGAACCAAAACCGCGACGCTAGTGACCAAAGCGCCCCCGGCCCAAATCGTAACGATTCCAGAGAAAAGCATCGCGGTGCTGCCATTCGAAAATCTGAGCGCAGAGAAGGACGATGCGTTCTTCGCCGATGGCATTCAGGACGACGTTCTGGCCAGTCTCGGAAAGATCAAGGACCTGAAAGTGATCGGTCGCGCCTCGGTGATGACTTATCGCGGAGCCGCCGTGGCCGGCAAGCTGCGCGAGATCGGCCAAGCGCTTCAGGTTTCACATATACTTGAAGGAAGTGTTCGGAGGTCCGCCAACCGCGTTGTCATCAATGTTGAACTAATCGACACGCGCGATGACAACCAGGTCTGGTCGCAGCATTACGATCGCACATCGAGCGATGCTCTTTCCGTGCAAGGCGAGTTGGCCATCGAAATCGCGCGCGAGCTGCGCGCGACACTCACGCCGATGGAAAGGAATGCAGCTGCGAGGAGGCCGACCGAGAACCCTCAAGCCTACGAGGCATATCTACACGGTCGGGAAAACGAAAATCGTTTTCTCGCCAAGCAACCAGATTACGAAGCAGCGGAAACATTCTATCAGCAGGCAGTCGATCTCGATCCGAAATTTGCGCTGGCCCATGCCGGTCTCTCGAGCATGGTTTCGTTCAATCACTTCAATCACGTTCGCGAAGGGAGAATTAAGGCTCGGGCCGAAGCGGACACGGCACTGCGGTTGCAACCAGAATTGGGCGAAGGTCACGTTGCCATGGCTTATTATTTTCAGCGTTGCGAATCTGATTTCGATCAAGCCCTTTACGAGCTTTCACTCGCCTCCGCCCTCCTGCCGAACTCATCGGAAGTTGCGCGCGCGACAGGGCGAATTCATCGGAGCCAGGGAAAATGGCGCGAAACTCTGGAAGAATTTGAGCGTGCCACAAAACTCGATCCTGACAACGCGCAACTGCTCCATTACGAGCTCGCGTTGAGCTATCGTTCGGTGCGGAATTGGGCGGCGGCCTTGCGCGCCCGCACCCGGCTCGCAGCGATTTTGGAAAAGCAGAATTTGCCACAATTGGATATCGGCAGAGCAATCGATGAATTCTACGCTACGAGCAGCGTCACGCCCTTTCGAAATTACCTAATGTTGAGGGAGGCGGATAAAAAGTCCGATCAAAACGATGTCAACTTAACTCGTTACTCGATAGCGATGATCGAGCGAAACTATCCAGTCGCCGAGCAGGCGCTCGAGCGCGTCGCGCCAGAATACCTCGCCCGCATCGAAGAAATGCCCAAAACTGTTTTGCTGGCTATGGTCCAAGTCGCACGCTGCGAAGCTCCGGAGCGGATCGCAGCGACCATCGCACCCGACTTAAAAGACTTGCAGGAAGCGGTCGCGAAGGATCCCGAGAATTGGGACAACCATTGCTTGTTAGGGGTGTTATTGGCCTTCGCGGGCAAAAAGGACGACGCGGTTCGTCAAGGATTGCGCGGGGTGGAACTGGCGAAATCGAATCTACGCTTTAAAGATTTCGCGCTCGCGAATCTCGCTTTGATCTATGCTAGGGCGGACAAGGGAGATGAGGCGGTCAAACTTCTCGAGACTTTGTTAACCCGGCCCGGCATGGTGCAAGCCGGTGGTCTCGTTAGCGTTACTTTGGCCGACCTTCGTCTGAAACCGCAATGGGATCCACTGCGCAGCAACGCGCGGTTCAAGAAAGTCGTGGCCGGCCCTGAGCCGGTGACGGTCTATTAATCGGAAATGACATGCGGCTCCTTGCGGGATCGAGAATTTCGCTTCGGCACCTTTCATCAATTCGCTGAGGTCTCGTTGCCTGTCGCAAAAAAGAGCGGCTTTCGCCGGTGCGTCTACCATCGTCCTCGGAGAGGTCGATCCACCTCATTGTCGACGCGGTTACATGGATTGGAAAATCATCGACCAGTGACAGCTCAGCCGAATATGCTGCTGGCGTGATGATCCACGTCTGCGGCAGCGATGGACAACGGGTTGGAGAGTTCGAGGAAGCAGATTTTCGGGACAGGATTTTTCGGGGCCAATTGCAACCCGACACCCATTACTGGCACGAAGGAATGGCTGATTGGAAGCCAGTTTCTCAATATCGCGCCCTGGCTAAGACGCAGAGGATTTCATTTGCGCCTCCGATGCGTTCGACCGTCAAGATGGATATGGACGGCAGTACGGAATTCAAACCCGAGCCTGCGACGCAGAGCATGGTTGGTCGTTTGCTGAACCGAATTAGAAGAGTCACGGGCAGCACCAGGAAAAAATAAGCAATTGTCAAAACGCGCGGCCACCTGTGTCCTTGGGCGCGCGCACCATGAATGCGATGGGTAGGGCCGCCGCTACAAGGCCACCATTCTTACCGCCGCATGATGTGAATAGCCAAAATCCGGCTCTGGTGACGGGCTAAGAGATAGTCAATGAAATCGCCGATGATGGAATTGGGTTTGTTCCCGGATTTTGTCACGACACGGCAAATGAGTGTGCCACTGCGGCCGTGCCATTCCAGGTTGATGGCCCCGTCGGCGGTTTCGCTGTGAATTTTGGCCCAGCCATGGGGCCGGCCGGGACGCATATGTTCGGTCGGAATGAGATCGAAGCGCTTCAGCTGCACATCGTTCATGATCTTCTCGCGCAAAGATCCGCGCCCGGTCGTGATGACTTGAATTATCGTCTGCATTGACCCGTTAGGTTCGGCTGCGATGGCCGTTTTGCAACGGTGTTTATCCTCTGTCGGCGTCGCCCTCCGGGCAACGCGATGCACGCGCTCTTAGCTTATCACCGCCGCGCTTCGCAGAGCGAAGCGACTACAGGAGCGAGCGGAACATGATATACGCGTCGACATATCCGTTCTCTGGATGGCGAAAGGCCCCAG
>JBEEGU010000012.1:0-3018 GCA_041167025.1 Verrucomicrobiota bacterium | reverse complement strand
GACGAGCCCGACTTGCGAGTAAATGTTGAACGATGTTGTGAAATGATCGGTGAAGAAGGGCCCGAACGGCATCTTCAAAAACATAAAGATGCCAGCGCCGAAGAGGGCCAGCGGTACCGAGCCGAGCAGAATAATGAAGGGATCGCGGAAGCTGTTAAATTGCGCAGCCAGAACGAGAAAGATCAGGACGATCGCAAGCATGAAGACGCCGAAGAATTTGCTTCCTTCGATCCGGAGCTGACGCGAGCCACCTGTATAATCGATCACGTAACCGGCCGGGAGAATCTTGTGCGCCTCATCCTCGAGAAATTTCAGCGCCGTATCGACTGACCCCGCGGGAACTCCACTGATCGTGACGGCATTGAGTTGCTGCATGCGGTTCAGCGAACGGGCGACAGTCTTGTGCTCGATGGTTGCGACCGTGCTCAAAGGGATGAGCTGGTTGTTCGGTCCGGTCACGTAAATGCTTTTCAACTGCTCCGGATTCAGCCGATCGACCCGCTTGACCTGCGGGATGACCTTGTAGCTTAGGCCGTCCATATTGAATCGATTCACAAAATTGCCGCCAATACTGGCCGAGAGGTCAGCGCCGACCCCCTGCATGTCGAGTCCCATGGTCGAAACCTTATCGTGATCGAAAACGATTTGCGCCTGCGGTTGGTCGATCTTGGTGTCGATATCGCCAAACTGAAAAACGTGCGCCTGCATGGCTTTGAGGAAAATCTGCTGGGCCAAATCGAGGATGCGCTCATGACTGGCGGTGGAAGCGATAACGAAGCTGACCGGAAAATTATCTGAGCCCGGAAGCGCCTCAGGCATGATTGGGAACATTTGGATACCGGGAATGGCCCCAAGTTTTTGCTGGACCGTCGGCAAATAATCCTTCGTCGGGGTCTTGCGAGTGCCCCATGGCTTCAAAACCATTCCTCCAAATCCGAACGAGGGGTTCGTGATTTGAAAAGTAAAACGGGTGTCCGGAATATCGCGAAAGACCTTACCGGCAGCGTCGGCATAACGAATCGTGTCGTCGATGGTCGCATTGGCGGGGGCGGTGATGATTCCAAAGATGACGCCCTGGTCTTCTTTGGGGGCCAGTTCTTTCGTGGCCACTTTCGGAATCATAAGGAACATGAAAGCGGCCAGCAGCGAGACGCCGGCCCAGACCACATAAACGGCGGAGCGTGCGTTCAAGGTCCGGTCGAGATGATGGCCATACCAATTGCGGAACCGATCGAATGTTCGATTGACGAATCCGCTGAATCCACTCTCGACATGGTCCTCCCGCAGCAGGTTGGCGCACATCATGGGTGAGAGAACGAGGGCGACGACGCCTGAAATGAAAACCGCGCCGGCCAATGTCAGAGCGAACTCCCGAAAGAGAGCGCCGGTTAATCCGCCTTGGATTGCAATTGGTGTGTAGACGGCCGCGAGAGTAATCGTCATCGCGATAATCGGACCGATCAGTTCGCGCGCGCCGACAAGCGCGGCGCTCACACGCGTCATCCCTTCGCGCATATGGCGTTCAACGTTTTCAACCACCACGATCGCGTCGTCGACGACCAACCCGACCGACAGGACGATGGCGAGCAGCGTCAGCAGGTTGAGCGTGAACCCGAAAAGCTGCATCAGAAAGAGCGCCCCGATCAGCGAAATTGGAATGGCCACGACCGGCACGACGACCGAGCGGACAGAACCGAGAAACAAAAAGATGACGACCATGACGATGAGGAGCGTGTCGATCAGCGTCTTGACCACTTCGTGGATGGCATCATTGATGTAGGCGGTCGCGTCGTAAGCCATCTCGGCTTTCATGCCGGTGGGGAGTTCCTTTTTGATCTCCTCCAATTCGGTCCGGACACGTTTGATGACGTCGACCGAATTGGCATTGGGAAGAACCCAGACCCCCATGAAGACTGCTTTCTCACCGGAGAAGCGCACTTCGGTGTTGTAGTCTTCCGCGCCGAGGACAACATCAGCGATATCGCCCAGCCGGACGAGCGTTCCCTTGTCCTGGCGGACAACCAGTTGCTTGAACTGATCGGCTGTGTGCAAGTCGGTGTTGGCCGTGAGGTTCACCTGCAAAAGCGAGCCCTTTGTGCTTCCGACTGCTGCCAGATAATTATTTCGGGAGAGGGCACTGCGAACATTCGCGGGACTGATGTTGAGCGCGGCCATTCGCTCCGGCTTCATCCAGATGCGCATGGCAAAGGTCCTTCCGCCCAGGATATCGGCTTTTTGAACGCCACCCACCGCGGTGAGCCGGGGTTGAATCAGCCTAACGAGGTAATCAGTTACTTCGTTAGGCTGGAGAATATCAGAGGTGAAGCTAAGGTAGGCGGAGGCAAATTGTGAATCCGCCGCCTGGATGGCAATCACCGGAATTTCGGCTTCCGGCGGCAAATCGCGCCGGATGGCGTCCACCTTTGAGCTAATGTCTGAAAGCGCCTTGTTCGCGTCATAATTCAGCTTGAGCCGCGCGGTGATCGTGGAAACGCTCTGCTGGCTTTGCGACTGGACGTAATCGATTCCGTCAGCCGCCGCGATGGCACGTTCGAGCGGCGTGGTGATAAAGCCCCGCACCAGTTCGGCGTCGGCGCCAACGTAAGCGGTGGTCACGGTTATGGACGCGATATCGCTGCGCGGATATTGCCGGACGTTGATCGTCTTCATCGCCGCCAGGCCGGCGATAAGAATGACGAAACTAACGACCAGCGCGAGCACCGGACGCCTTATGAAAAGGTCAGTGAAGCCTTTCATGACAGCTTACGAATCTTCCGGGGTCGGATTGATCTGCGGTTTCGGCGCCAGATCGTTGTTGATTGTCACGGTCATCCCGTTGCGAAGCTTGAAAACGCCGGAGCTGACAATTGTCTGATCTTTTTGCAGCCCTTTAATAATGGCAACGAAATCGCCGCGCGCCTCGCCGACGCGGACCACCTGCTGGCGGATAGCCTGGGATTCCTTCCCGGTTTTTGGATCTTTTTTCTTCTCAATTACGTAAACGGAGTCGCCATATGG
>JBEEGU010000011.1:0-3157 GCA_041167025.1 Verrucomicrobiota bacterium | reverse complement strand
TTTGTCCTTGGCTCGCACGCTTTCAGCGAAATCGACCAATCGTTCGGTTGCCTCGGGTTTTCGGTTGAGCAGTACATCTTCCACCAGTTCCCGCAGGTTCGGCTCGATCTCCTCGTAAACAGCAAGTTGGCCCGCGTTGACGATCGCCATGTCGAGGCCGGCCCGAATCGCGTGAAACAGGAACGCGGAATGCATCGCTTCGCGCACGGTGTTATTGCCGCGAAACGAGAACGAGATGTTGCTCACGCCGCCGCTGACGCGCGCCCCGGGCAGATTGGCTTTGATCCAGCGCGTCGCGTCGATGAAATCGACAGCGTAATTTCGATGTTCTTCCAGGCCGGTTGCGACGGTCAGAATATTCGGATCGAAAATGATGTCGTTAGGCGGAAGGTTGGCGCGTTCCGTCAGAAGCCGGTAAGCGCGCGTACAGATGTCAATTTTGCGCTGCAGAGTGTCAGCCTGCCCGGTTTCATCGAACGCCATGACGATGACGGCGGCGCCGTAACGCCGGACCAGTTTTGCTTGTCGCAGAAAATCTTCCTCGCCATTTTTCAAACTGATCGAATTCACGACCGGTTTTCCCTGGACACACTTCAGCCCGGCCTCGATCACGCTCCATTTCGAGCTATCGATCATGATCGGGATGCGACAGATTTCGGGTTCGCTTCCAATCAAATGCAGGAAGCGCGTCATCGCCGCCTCCGAATCGATCATCCCTTCGTCCATGTTGACGTCCAGAATATTGGCGCCACCCAGAACTTGCTGCCGCGCGACGGCGAGCGCCGCTTCGTAATCACCATTCAAGATCAGCTTCGAGAATTTAGGTGAACCGGTAATGTTTGTTCGTTCTCCGACAACGACGAACCCCATTTCCGGCGTGATGTTGAGCGGCTCCAGTCCGGCAAGTTGAAGGGTGTATTGGGGCGCGCGCTCGTCCTCAGTCGCCGAATCTGCATCTTCCGGTCGGGGACCACGCTCGTCTCGAGCGCCGGTTTCGGCGTCCCGCCGAAATGAACTTTGCGGAGATTGCGAAAGCGAGACGCTTTCGCCCACGCCCGGGACGGACGCGCTCCCCGGAACTTGCTGCTGCGCTTGGGTTAAAGCCTCGTCTTCCTGTGTCCAGACCCATGCGTAATCTTCTTCTGGGCGAACCACCTTCGAATCCCACGGATTGCGACAGATGTAGCGGAATTTCTCGTGCAGATCCGATTCCGACCTGATCAGTCGATCAAAAGATTCCTCTTCCCAAACGGGTCCTTTTGATCCCTCCGCTTTATTGATTTCGTGGGCGGTGAACGACTTCAAGGAATGCATTATCTCCTGCAATGTCCAAAAGAGCGGGTTTTCGCCCGGATCGCTTGTCTTTGGCCATGGCTGCAAGAGCAGATGCGCATGATCCGGCATTACACAGGCCGCGAAGAGCTCATAACGCGAGTTGTGAAAATGGCGGGCCGCGTTTAGTACGATTGCTCGGGCATCGGGTGAAAGCGTTTTCCGTTCGCGAGTACTGCTGGTGATAGCGTAAATCGCCCACGGCTTTTCGAAGTGTGGCAGCCGCCGTTTGGAATAACGAATTTCTCCGGGTTGGGGAGCGCGCTCGTCTCGAGCGTCGGTTTCGGCGTCTCGCCGAAATGAACTTTGCGGAGATTGCGAAAGCGAGACGCTTTCGCTCACGCCCGGGACGGACGCGCTCCCCGGATGTTCGACGCGCGCGCGTTGGCGAAACTTGCGCGGTGGAAAATTGCGGACCGCGTCCGCGATCAGCCGAATGTGTTCGGGAGTCGTTCCGCAACATCCGCCGACCATATTGAGCCAGCCGTTTTGGGCCCACTGCGTAAGTTTGGGCCCGAATGTTTGCGGTGTTTCCGGAAAACCGGTTTCAGAAAGCGGATCGGGCAAGCCCGCATTCGGATACGCACTCATATAATAAGGCGAGATCCTCGACAGTTCTTCTACGTAAGGCGCCATCTCGTCCGGACCGAGGGCGCAGTTTAACCCCGCGATCAGCGGCTCGGCATGGGCAATCGACGTGAGAAAGGCTTCAACGGTCTGGCCGCTTAACGTCCGTCCGGACAGGTCGGTCACCGTACCCGAAATCATCAAGGGAACCTTGCGGCCGACATCCTCAAAAGCACGGGCGATGGCCATGAGTGCCGCTTTGGCGTTCAGCGTGTCGAAGATTGTCTCGACGATCAAAAGATCGACCCCGCCTTCGAGCAGCGCTTTCGCCGCTTCAAAATAGGTTCTTTGCAGCTGATCGAAATTGACCGCGCGAAATGCCGGATCGTTTACATCAGGGGAAAGCGAGCCGGTAACAGGCAGCGGACCGAGCGATCCGGCGACGAACCGCCGCAGGCCAGTTTCGTTTCCTATGCGATCAGCCGCCTTCCGCGCGATTTGAGCCGCCGTCAGATTAATTTCATGCACCAGCGTCCGAAGGTCGGAGTCGTCCACAACTTGTTGGAAGAATTCCTGATCTTTACGGCCGCTGGCGGATTCGCCGGCAAACAAGAAATCCTGCAGCCCGATCGTTGTGGCGCTGAAGGTGTTCGTTTCAATAATGTCCGCGCCGGCCTCGAGGTATTTGACGTGGATTTCCTCGATCACCTGGGGCTGGGTCAGCTGCAGCAATTCCAAGCTGCCTTTGAGATCTTTGCCTTTCCAATCGTGGAACCGTTTTCCGCGATAGTCTTCTTCGGCAAGTTTATAGCGCTGGATCATCGTGCCCATGGCGCCATCGAGGAGAACGATGCGCTGACGCAGGAGCGCCGCGAGGGGATGAAGATCAGGCGTCATGCAGGCCCACCATTAAACCGCAATTACCGCGGTTTTCAAGGAACAAATTGACGTATCATGATACGTAGATGTGTTCTTCGGACCTCCGGCCCATCCTGCTCCTGCTCCTGCTCATAATCATGATCGTTCTTCTCTCCGGAGCTCTGCGCCGCCGCAGGAACGGGCTCGCAGAGCTCGCCCCCTCCATTTACGCGGGGGGGAATTTCACGCGTCCGGATGGCCGTTCGGTGAACGGCCGCTACCCAGATCGAGTCGCACCGTCGCCTCCAGGCTTCGATGTGACTGCGCCAAGGTTCCGCGGTTACGATGTGTTGCGCAGGGAATCGAGGAATGAACAACCCGTTGTCGCAAGTTTCTGTTC
>JBEEGU010000010.1:0-5538 GCA_041167025.1 Verrucomicrobiota bacterium | reverse complement strand
TACTATTTCACTCCGCTCACAGCGGTTCTTTTCACCTTTCCCTCGCGGTACTGGTTCACTATCGGTCGCCAATTAGTATTTAGACTTATGCGGTGGTCCGCACAGATTCATACGAAGTTTCACGTGCATCGTATTACTCAGGAAATCCCTAGGCGTGCTCCAGTTTTCGGTTACGGGCCTTTCACCCTCTATGGCGCAGCTTTCCAGAAGCTTCACCTAACCTTTGCACTACCACATTGGGCTCCTACAACCCCGCTCAATAAATTGAACGGTTTGGTCTCTTCCGCTTTCGCTCGCCACTACTTACGGAATCTCTTTCGATTTCTTTTCCTCCGGTTACTGAGATGTTTCACTTCGCCGGGTTTCGCGATGCTTGTGCTATGTATTCACACAAGCTCGAGCAAGTATTACCTCACTCAGGTTATCCCATTCGGACATTCACGGGTCAAAGCGTGTTTGCCGCTATCCGTGACTTATCGCAGCTTACCACGTCCTTCATCGCCTATTGGCACCAAGGCATCCTTGATGTGCTCTTTGTAGCTTGATCAATCTGTTCCGGCCCCTTGCGGGACCAGAGATTTTTATGATAACTGAAACTCTCTGACTGAAGATCTTAACCTCCAGCCATATCTATTTCAGACTCAGCTCTTAAAGTTGTACTTTCTTACTACCCTGTATGTAGATGTCAAAGAACCAGTTCCACGCATTTCAGGCACAAAAAAACTCAACCTCATGCCGACATAATCTCGTTTCCGAAATAGCCGGGACAAAATTGAGTCCAATTTGCAGTCCCAAATGTACGCAGAACGAACTCCTAATTAAGGGAGTTCCCGCTTCCGGCGGGACACAAAAATAACGCAGTTTAGTGGCTCGTCAAACCGGTTTGTGAAGAAATTTGCAAAAAGATTTGAAACCGGGAACCGCTTCAAGCGCAGTAATTTACCTTTGTCACTCGGCTTCAGCCACACGGACAGGGGCCAGTTTTTTGATCACAGCTGTGCACGGGCTGAAAAACGAATCTTTGGCGAAAAAGGAACTTTATGCCCACGAAAAAACGCCAGCGACCCAAGCAGCAACAACCCGAACAACCCGGTCGCGAACATAAGATGCGGCCCCGCCCCGAAGCGGACGACGACAAATATCGAGGCAGCGGAAAATTACAAAATAAGGTGGCGCTAATCACCGGCGGCGACAGTGGAATCGGCCGCGCCGTCGCCATCGCTTTCGCCAAAGAAGGCGCCAGTGTCGCGATCGTCTATTTGAATGAACACAAGGACGCGAAGGGAACGCAACGGTTGGTCGAGGAACAGGGTCGCAGATGCATTCTCATTCCGGGAGTTGTTGGCGACGAGTTATTCTGCAGTAATGCAATCGATGAAACCGTGGATGCGTTTGGAAAGCTTGACGTGTTGGTCAATAACGCCGCCGAGCAGCATCCGCAGGATTCGATCGAGAAGATAAGCCGCGACCAGCTCGAGCGAACTTTTCGCACGAATATTTTCGCGATGTTTTACCTGGTGAAAGCAGCGATGAAACATTTGAAGAAGGGAGCTGCCATCGTGAACACGACGTCGGTCACCGCCTACAAAGGTAGTCCTCAATTACTTGATTATTCATCGACCAAAGGCGCGATTGTCGCCTTTACCCGTTCGCTATCCCAAGCTCTCGTGGAAAAAGGAATTCGGGTTAACGGGGTCGCCCCGGGGCCGATCTGGACGCCGCTTATTCCATCGACATTTCCCGGCGAGAAGGTTGAAACCTTTGGCAGTGACGTGCCGATGAAGCGTGCTGGCCAACCCGAAGAAGTGGCACCCAGTTTCGTCTTTCTCGCCTCGGATGACGCTTCCTACATGACAGGCCAGATTCTGCATCCAAATGGCGGAACCGTCATCAACGGCTGACGGAAGCTCCAAATTCCAAGCACCCACATCCAAAGAAACTCCAAGCACCAAAATTTAAGCTCCATCGGACCTTGCGAGACGCCGATTTGGCCTTGGTTATTGGTTATTCATTGGAGCTTGGATGTTGGACTTTGGTGTTTACGTTGCTGCCATGCAGCAACGTCCTGACGGCCGCGCGCCCAATCAAATTCGCCCAATCAGTTTCGAGCTGAACGTCGCTCCGCACGCGAGCGGCTCCGTTCTGGTCGCGATGGGGAACACCCGCGTGATCTGCGGGGTCATGATTGAAGAGATCGTTCCGCGGTGGATGAAGGAACAAAATGTCAGCGGTGGCTGGCTGACCGCGGAATATTCGATGTTGCCCTATTCCACGATCACGCGAAAACCACGTGATATCGCGAAGGGCAGACTGGATGGTCGGAGCAGCGAGATTCAAAGATTGATTGGTCGTTCTCTGCGCGCGGTCGTCGATCTGGAAAAATTGGGACCGCGCACGATGTGGGTCGATTGCGATGTGCTTCAGGCCGACGGTGGCACGCGCACCGCCGCCATTACCGGTGCCAGCCTCGCCGTTGCGATTGCGTGCCGAAAGCTTGCCCGGGACAAGAAGGTCGAAGTTCCTCCCGTGCGAAAACTGGTGGCCGCGGTCAGCGCGGGCATCCTGGACGGGGCGGCTATCGTGGATCTTAACTACGAGGAAGACAAAGCGGTAACGGTGGATTTCAATCTCGTGGCTACCGAAGACAGCGACTTTGTTGAGGTGCAAGGCTCTGGTGAGGAAGCGACGTTCGCTCAGTCTCAGCTTGATGAAATGCTATCGCTCGCGCGCAAAGGCATTGCCGATTTGATTGCAGCCCAGCGCGCCGTGCTCGCCCGTTTGATGGTGAGTCCGCCGCCAAGCTGATCCGGTAGGGACTTTTGACTCGCTAGCTCCCGGCTCCCTCGCCCTTCGGGCTACCCGCCTATGTCGTTCGGCTCCCGCCAACTTATTCTCTGAAATGCCTTGGACAGCTCGGAGAGCCGTCCCTACCTGAGGCCAGTTTGCCGGTCTCACTGGAAGTGGAGGATGGATCTCTGCGCCGCCGTTGCCGCTGGCATACGGAAAGGAACCTCGGTCGTAATTATTTGCCCGGTGGCATTCCTTGAGCTAAAGCCAAGCGCGAGAATGAAGAAAGCGCTCATCACCGGTATCACCGGTCAGGATGGAAGTTACCTCGCCGATCTCTTATTAGAGAAGGGGTACGAGGTTCATGGGATCATCCGTCGTGCGAGCACATTCAATACCGCTCGGATCGATCATCTTTACTCCGACCCGCACATCAACGGGGTGCGCATGTTTCTGCATTACGGCGATCTGAGCGACGCGGTGAACCTGGTCAAATTGCTTTACGATTTAAAGCCTGACGAAATTTATCACCTGGCCGCGCAGAGCCATGTCCGAGTCAGCTTCGACATTCCGGAGTATACCTCGGACGTCACCGGAGTTGGAACCATTCGAATATTGGAAGCCATTCGGGAAGTCGGATTGCGTTCTCGCTTTTATCAGGCTTCGAGCAGTGAAATGTTCGGCAAGGCACAATCGGTTCCGCAATTGGAGACGACACCGTTCTGGCCGCGAAGTCCCTATGGGGTAGCAAAGGTGTTCGCCTATTGGGCGACAATTAATTACCGCGAAAGCTATGGGCTCCACGCCAGCAACGGGATTCTTTTCAATCATGAGAGCCCGCGCCGCGGTGAAACGTTCGTGACCCGGAAAATTTCGCGCGCGGTGGCTGCGATTAAGCATGGTCTCCAAAGCGAGTTGTTCCTGGGGAACATGGACGCCAAGCGCGACTGGGGTTACGCGCCTGAGTACGTCGAGGGAATGTGGCGAATGTTGCAGCAGGATACGGCGGACGATTTCGTCCTGGCGACGAACGAGACGCACACTGTGCGTGAGTTTGTCGAAGCGGCGTTTGGCCACGTCGATCTCGATTGGAACCAATACATTCGGCATGATCCGCGATATGAGCGCCCGGCAGAGGTCGATTTGCTGATTGGTGATGCGACTAAAGCCAAAAAGATTTTGCAATGGGAACCTAAAGTTCGATTTCATGAGCTCGTCCGCATCATGGTGGACGCAGATATGGATTTGCTGTCGCGGGAAACACCGCGGAAACGTCTGGGCAAATTGCCCTAGCCAGGTAGGAACGCCTCTCCGAGGCCGTCCGGATGTTTTGGAAAAACGTGGCTACTTAATGCACCGAAACGGACGTCGTGCCACCAGCACCGGAATGCGCTTCAACCGTATGGCTGCCGGCATTTAGAGTAGGGATTACCGCAATCATCGGAAGATCAACGATGGTGACTTCGGCGCCGCGGCCGACGATCTCGTACAAATTGATGATGTCACTCGAGCGCATCCGCACGCAGCCGTAGCTCGCCGGTCGCCCCAGATTTCGTTCTTCAGGAGTGCCGTGAATGTAAATGGTGCGCGCAAAAGCGTTCGCGTTTTGCGGTTCGCGCCCCCGTAGCCAGAGAATTCGGGTGACGATAGGATCGCGCCCCGGTGAATCTACGCCGACGATTTCTCCAGTGCGCCGACGATCTTTGAAGACCGCTCCAGACGGCGCGCCGGTCCCGATTTTGTCCGCGACTTCGAGTTCCCCAAGGGGTGTGCGACAGGTGCCTCGTCCATCGCCCAAGCCGAACTTTGAAGTGGAAACGGGGTAGAGGGCAACCAGATTGCCTTTTTCTAGAAGCGCGAGTTTTTGATCTTTTGTGCTTATCACGATGCGATGATCACGATCAGGTGTGGCGCAGGAGGTGAGGAACAAAATGAGCGCGATCGACGAAACCTGGAGGGACACGCGCCGTCGAGTCCCTAATGTTACGGCGCCGACAGCGCGGCCCCCTCCAGTATCGCTGAGCGCTATTATCATCTCTTAAACCGCGACAATGTTTCCTCAGTCGTGCCGTGGCGCCAGCGATTTCGGCAATCGCTCTTCCAGGAATGCGGACGGTCCGCAGTTGGTTATTCGCCGTCCCGTGCGCGAGTTGGCACAACCGCGTTTTGGCTGCCGAGAGATTGATGAACGTCCCCGTTGCCGGGCTGCAACCAGAAAATCGTCGTAGGTTGGGAAAGGCAACTTGACGCAAAAGCGACGGGTTGAAATTCTCCACTCGGACGTTTCTATGTCTATCGCAACGGAAGATTCGCGACTCGAGATTGGCCATGTGTTGTTCATCGACATTGTTGGCTATTCCAGGCGATTCGTAAATGAACAAACCGCGCTGATTCAACGTCTCAACAACCTCGTTCGCGCAAGCGAGCAGTTCCGCAAAGCCGAGGCTGCCGGCAAATTAATCACGATCCCCACCGGGGACGGCATGGCGCTTGTCTTCTTCACGACGCCAGACACGCCGGTCCGCTGCGCGATCGAAATTAACAAAGCCGATCAGGAGGATCCCAGGATCGAACTCCGCATGGGGATTCATAGCGGCCCGGTCGATCGCGTTGCAGATGTGAACGCGCGGACAAACATTGCCGGCGCCGGCATCAATACCGCGCAACGGGTGATGGATTGCGGAGATTCCGGGCACATCCTGCTTTCCCAGCGCGTCGCGGAAGACCTGGCGCAATATGCCAGCTGGCAGC
>JBEEGU010000009.1:0-3041 GCA_041167025.1 Verrucomicrobiota bacterium | reverse complement strand
CAGCGTGGTATCGATTTCGTCCAACATCGCGGAAGGCTCGTCTAGAAGTTCTAAAGCGGACTTTGGACGGTTTATAGAGATTTCGACCGGATCCGTATTCGAACTCGTCTCGCAAGGGTTTATCGCGCGACGTCAAGATTTTCTTACGGAAGATAATTTCCGCGGTATTTACAGCCATGCAGAAGAAATTGGCCGAATGCTCAGCGGATTGAGAAACTCTTTGATACGACAATAGATTGGAAAGCGTGTTGTGAATCTATCAACTATCAACTATCAACCATGAACTTCAGGTTGAAGATCTGGAGACAAGCCAACTCGAAAACACGCGGCAAGCTCGTCAAGTACGACGCTACCGACATTTCGCCGGACGCGTCGTTTCTCGAGATGCTCGACATTGTAAACGAACGGCTTCTTTTGCGCGGCGAAGAGCCGATCGCGTTTGATTCGGATTGCCGCGAAGGCATTTGCGGGACTTGCGCGATGACCATCAATGGGGAGGCCCATGGGCCTGATCACCCGGGCGCCGCTTGTGAGCTTTACATGCGAAAATTTCGCGATGGCGAAAGAATTACGGTGCAACCATTCCGAGCGAAAGCGTTTCCCATCATTAAAGATTTGGTGGTGGATCGCAGCGCCTTGGATCGAATTGTGCAGGCTGGCGGTTTTGTTTCCGCGCGGGCAGGTTCTGCGCCGGAGGCAAATTCCATTCCAGTGCCGAAACACGACGCTGACGTCGCGATGGAAGCAGCGGCGTGCATCGGATGCGGCGCGTGTGCGGCGGCCTGTCCCAATGCGTCGGCCATGCTTTTTACTGCGGCGAAAGTCTCACATCTCGCTTTTCTGCCGCAAGGCCACCCGGAACGAACCAGCCGCGTCCTGAAGATGGTGCAGGCGATGGACGCTGAAGGATTCGGTAACTGCACCAATACCTACGAATGTGAAGCGGTCTGCCCGGCCGAGATCAGCGCGAGCTTCATCGCGAAGTTGAATCGCGAATACGCGCGGGCGAGTTGGCAAACGAACGCGGGTGAATAAGGAGTTAGGGACACGACGGCGCGTGTCCCTCCATTAGGCGGGACGCGTTCGCCAGCACGCGAGGGCGCATGCGCTCCGCTGAATTACCTGGTCCGGCAAACGCACGTCCAAAGTTTCGGGTCGAGTTCCTTGCGGGCACGATCGACAACCGCATCGCCAACATCGTGTTCGTTCAAAACCCCGAACACCGTTGAACCCGACCCCGACATCAATGCGACGCTCACCTCCGGTTGCTTCATCAACCACGATTTGAGCTGCGCGAGGAAGACAAACTTCTCGAAGACCGGACGTTCCAGATCGTTCAGGAAACGATGGCCATGAAAATCCTGAGGCCCATAAACCACATCGGGAATCTCTCGCGAATCGTGCCACCGGCTGTAGGCCCACGCCGTGGGAACGCCAAACTCCGGCTTGAAAAGCACCAACGTCAGGCCTTCACGCAATTTCTGCGGCGAAACCAGTTCGCCCCGGCCTCGACAGAGCGCGGCCGATTCAAAAATAAAAAATGGAACATCCGATCCAATGATCGATCCCATTTTAGCCAAAGCTTCGCGAGGCAGCTTTGTGTCGAAAAGCTGATTAAGCGCAAGGAGCGTGGCAGCCGCATCACTGCTGCCACCGCCAAGACCCGCGCCGTGCGGAATGTTCTTCACCAGGTCAATCGAAAGCGATGACTCCGACCCAGTCATTTCGAAAAACAATCTCGCTGCCCGGATAACAAGGTTTTCCTCGCCAAGAGGTATGGAGGCATCCGCGCATTGAAATTTGATCCCCTCCCCGTTCGACCTCTTCGCAATGTTCAATTCGTCCGACAAAGAAATCGGCGTTATGAACGTTTCAATTTCGTGAAAACCATCCGGCCTGCGATCCAGAATCCGCAGTGAAAGATTAACCTTGGCCGGAGCAAATATTTGCATGACTTGCAATTTGTTCAGCAAAACCGAAGAAGAACAGGATGAATTCTCAGGGAGCCGACAAGATTATCGTAGCCCTCGATTTCGCAACCGGAGCTGAAGCAACGGCTTTGGTTCGACAACTCACGCCGGAAATTCGTTTTTTCAAAATTGGTTTGCAATTGTATACCGCGACCGGACCGCAGATTGTCCGCGAGATCATCAGCGGGGGCTCGAAGGTCTTTCTTGATCTCAAGTTGCACGACATTCCGAACACTGTGGCCGGTGCGGTCGAATCGGCTTCGGAGCTTGGCGTGGACATGCTTACTATCCATTTGGCGGGTGGTGAGGCGATGATACGCGCGGCGGTGGACGCTCGCCGCAATGACATTTCGATACTTGGCGTTACCGTACTAACCAGCCAGACGGATGAGACCCTGCACTCAATCGGAATTGGCGATACGATCGGAAATCAGGTTCTGCGTCTGGCGAAACTGGGCGTCTCATGCGGCGTCCAAGGTTTGGTGGCGAGTCCACGGGAAATCAAAGAATTGCGTGGCGCGTTCGGTGAAAAAATTTTGCTCGTGACACCCGGTATTCGTCCAACCGGGTCAGAAAAAGGCGACCAAAAACGAGTCAATACTCCACGTGAGGCAATCGATGCTGGCGCCGATTATCTGGTCATCGGCCGGCCGATTACTGCGCATGCCGAGCCGCGCGAGGCGGTAAAAAAGATTTTGGCGGAACTCGAACCCGCGCAATGACGCCGGTGTTTGCCGAGTTGCACGTCTATTGCGACGACACTCCCCGCTCCGCGGCGTTGAACATGGCGGTTGACGAGGCGTTATTGGAGAAGGCCTCCACTCCTTCGCTTCGCATTTATCGCTGGGATCATCCTGCCCTGTCGTTCGGTTATTTTGGTCGATTCGCGGACGTGGTTTCGTGTGTGGGTGATCGGGACGTCGTCCGCCGCTGGACTGGCGGTGGAATTGTATTTCACGGCGAAGATCTGACCTACGCGCTCGTCATTCCGATCGACGGTCGCATGACTTGGAATCCGATAGCGATCTACACGGCAACTCACACTGCCATCGCAGACGTGCTGGTCGCAAG
>JBEEGU010000008.1:0-2880 GCA_041167025.1 Verrucomicrobiota bacterium | reverse complement strand
AGAGCAAGTAACGACGTAATGCGCTCCGATGCGATCGACGTGCATATGATTCCCGAGGCACCTACTGCAACGCCCCAATCAAAGAGAAAGTCTCCGAATCCGCTAGGGAGGATACCGAGTACCCCCCGTGACAAAAAGTAAAATGCCAGGGATGCCGCAAAGATCACCGCCTTACGGTTGCCTTCCGACAACCAGGTTTGCCAGCGCATACGGTGGATGGCGAGCACTGCCCCGACCATGAATATGCCAGCATAATGCGCTGTCAAGGCCCAATCAGCCCTCAAATTCGCGTTTACTGGTTCAGTTTCTTGAAGAAACAATAGTACGTATGCACTGGCCGACGCTATTGTTGCCGCTGCAATTGAATAACGCGCCCGAACGCGCGCGGCTGCGTAGACGATGAGCGGAAAGAATAGTGAGATCCGCATTTCATAAATTAACGTCCAGATCACCGGTATTACATGGTTAGCCTGGTACTCACCGATGAACATTACGTGGGAAAGGAAATCAGCCGCCGAAAACGAACCGTCCCAAGCACTGTTTACCCATACTCCTGCCCAAGGAACGACGCCGCGAAACACCGCGCCGATAATCGCGTATGTGACAAGCAGCACAGCGACATACGGTAGGTAAATCCGACAAATGCGCTTAACTAGATAGCGACCAAAAGTAGGGCTTCGCCGCGCAGTCAATTGAAGGGCAAGCACGAAACCGCTGACTAAGAAAAACAAGATAACGGCGTCATGGCCGGTCAAAAAAAAGCGCAACGGCGTTTTCCACAGCCAACGCAGCGGCTCGATAATTGTAAGGTGGTTAAAGACTACGGTCAGCGCGGCAATGCCGCGCAGCGCGTCAAGTTGTTTGAAGTGCGAGTCCCGAGGCTTGGTGTATTCGTTCATCTTGTGGGAGTTTTCCATGCGTCTCGTGAAGCACTTAGGCGTGGGCGTTGCATTACATCATTTCCTATATACCGCTAAGGCACGCCGGGAAGGCGTCCGGTTGCGATTGGCATTCTTTCGCCAAGTGACAGCCCTCGCCCCGAAACCTTTCTTTAAGGCTTCGTCGGTACGCGCCATTGCCTGAACTGCGGAACGTAGCGTCAGGCCTATAAAGTGCACGAAATTAAATCGCAAAAAAACAAAAATTCATATGTTTTCATCGCCGTGAATAAATCTCTCCTTTGATCGTCAGAGCGGCGACTCGCTTGCCGCGCGTGCCGATGCGTTGCTACGTCGCGCGTCCTGGGAAAATAATTCTCTACTGAGTGACGACGAGGGCGCTACGGAGCCCGAATTCCAGGCCTCACGTCGATGAGCGCGCCGCTGTCTCGGGTATCACTTGCTAGGGAGGGAGCCCAACAATTTGTCTCGCCAAGACCGCAACTTGCGATGGACCAACGGCTTCTTCCTTCGTAAACTTGCTTACGACGATGGCTTCTTATTCACTTCGTTCCGACTTCCACAGTCACGTAGGAGCATCGCCGCGCACGGATAGGCGAACGTCCGTTGTACTTTGTGAGCGGCCGTTGAGTCATGCCGGGCCGATCGGCCGAATGGGTCGACTGCGGAAATTCGGCGCAACAGCAGGTTTCGCTGGCCTCCCGTCAACACCGACTTCTGCCATCGGCAGTGAACGAAAGACCCGATGGCGAGACGCCAAGTTGCTGCGCGATGTCGCCGGCCGCCAAACCGTCGGGGCCGGCCACCACCAGCGCCCGAAAGATTCGAGGCGCGACTCGTGCGCAAGCGCGCCCAGCGCGCGTACAACGGTGTTTGAATTCATCGCGTGAGCGTTACAACAAACGTTTTTATATTTCAACTATTGTTGAAATTAAAGCTTTCGTAATGTAAGCATGCACTCAAGTGACGTCAGCGTTTGCCGTTAAAGGGTATGGGTCGAAGAATGCCGTCGGCTTCGGTCGCGTTCGCTGGCATCGACGCACGCCACCGTCTGGATATCGGTGTGAGACAAGAGAAAAGAGAGAGACGACATGTTTTCGACGATTAAAGGCCGCCTCGGCATAGCCATGGCGCTTCTCGGTCTGTTGCTGATCGTGATCGGTGGACTGGGGCTTTGGGGAATGAGCCGCGGCAACGACACGACTCGCGGCCTCTTCATGAACCAGATGCCTAGCGCCGTTGCGGCCGGCAACGCGGAAATGTTTACCGCGCGCGAGCGGCTCAGCTTCGATCGTGCGGCCTTGCTCGTCGGCAAACCCGGCGCGGAAACAGCTATCGGACGGGGCGCATTGATGCGCACTCGCGCCGACAAGGAGTGGGCGACCTACGCCGCGTTGCCCCAGGGTCCGGGCGAACACAAACTGGCCGAATCCTTCCAGGCCAAGCGTCTCGAACTCCAGAAGCTGATGGACGACGGTTACGCCAATATCCGGGCGAACGATGCGGATAAAATCGTCGCTTCCGCCGAAGCCATGCAAGTTGCGTTCAATCAGCTGGCCACGTTTGGCGAAGCGCTTCGCACGTATCAATTCGATTCTGCAAAGAGCGACTACGACAACTCGCAGGAAACTTTCGGCCGGTTCCGCATTGTCAGCATTGCTTCCATCCTGGTCGGCCTCATGGCCGCCATTTTCTCGTGGTTCTCGCTGCGTCGTTCGATCGGGCGTCCGCTCGATGAAGCGCTTGCGCAGTTCGATGCAATCGCCGCCGGCGATCTTCGCCGCGAGCTGATTGTCACGTCGCGCGACGAGATGGGACAACTGCTCTCGGGTCTCGCGAAGATGCAGGCAAGCCTCGTCAGCACGGTGCGCACGGTGCGTTCGGGCAGCGAATCCATTGCGTCCGCGACCAAGCAGATTGCAGCGGGCAATATCGATTTGTCATCGCGTACGGAAGAGCAGGCGTCGGCGCTGCAGGAAAC
>JBEEGU010000007.1:0-11541 GCA_041167025.1 Verrucomicrobiota bacterium | reverse complement strand
TAAACAGTTCGGTCTGTTACGCAGAGATGGGCGGACAGGTTGGTGATAGCGGGGAAATTACGGGCGAGAATCGAAAATGGACGATCGCAAACACACAGAAGTCCGGCGTTACTTTCATTCATTTGCTTGACGGCGGGGATTCGCCCGCGGTTGGCGAGCATGTCACGGTCAAAGTAAATGCGCCGCGCCGGCGCGCGATCGAGCGACACCACACGGTGACGCATCTTTTGCATTGGGCATTGCACGAGATTGTCAGCCGCGATGCCGCGCAAAAGGGGAGTTACGTCGGTCCGGATAAGCTCACATTCGATTTTTCAAGCGCTGCATTGTCGAAACAGCAGGTGCGTGATGTTGAAAAGCTGGTGAACGACAAGATTCGCGAGAAGACGTCGGTCTCATGGACGGAAATTCCCTACACCGAAGCGAAGAAGCGCTCGGATATTCAGCAGTTCTTTGGTGATAAATATGGTGACACCGTCCGGGTGGTCCAAATCGGTGGCAGGTCCGCGGCGCTTGATGGTTACTCGATGGAATTATGCGGGGGCACGCACGTTCGGAACACCGCAGACATCGAGTCATTCCGCATCGTTCGGGAAGAAGCAATCGCTGCCGGCATCCGACGTATTGAAGCAGTCGCTGGTGACGCCGCCCGAAAGTGGGCCGAAGACGAAGCGGCGCGGCAACAGGAAAAATATGAAATCCTCGCTCGCAAGAAATCAGGAATCTCGGCGCTCCCAAGTTTTTCCGCCGATTCCAACACCGCACAGATGCTCGAACAAATCAATGCGCGCGCGGCGCACCTCGACAAACTAGAAGCGGACGTACGCGATTGGGAGAAACAAAATACGAAGACCGCCGGAGCTGAATTGCAGAGCCACGCCGCAACAATCGCCAATGACCTCAGTGCTTCCTGTTCCGGAAAAGATTTTTGTGTGATGGAAGTCCCGAACGCCGACGGGAAACTGCTCGGTGCCGTGGCCGACGCACTCAAATCAAAATTTAAAGGGCCGATCTTTCTCGCCGGTGCGATGGATGGGCGGGTGACTTTGGTGGCGTCGGTCCCGAAAGAAATGACGTCAAAATTTCAGGCGAACAAATTGATCCAGGAAGCCGCGGCGATCGTATCGGGAAAAGGCGGCGGCCGCCCAGAGTCCGCCCAGGGCGGTGGCGTTGACACGGGCAAGATTGGTCAGGCCTTGGATAAAGCGAAAGAGATTCTCACGAGATAGGAACGTATTATGGACCTCGAACTAACTGGCAAAATCGCTTTCGTTAGCGGCTCCACCGCTGGGATCGGGCTGGCTATCGCGACTCGACTGGCGCGTGATGGCGCCGACGTGGTCATTAATGGCCGCACCGAAGAGCGAGTGCGCGTTGCGCTTTCCCAAATCAAAACCGATGTGCGCAATGTCGATATTCGAGGGATTGCCGTTGATCTTGGCACTGCCGACGGGTGCGCCGACTTAGTTCGACAACTCCCTCAAGTCGATATTCTCGTGAATAACGTCGGCATTTTCGAGCCGAAGCCGTTCGAGCAAATAAGCGATGCCGACTGGGAGAGATTCTTCGCAGTCAATGTGATGTCAGGTGTCCGGTTGAGCCGGGCTTACCTGCCCCTAATGAAAGAGAAGAACTGGGGTCGAATCGTTTTCATCTCGAGTGAGTCCGGCCTGCAAATTCCCGCCGAAATGATCCACTACGGGATGACCAAGACCGCGCAACTCGCAGTCGCGCGCGGCCTGGCCGAAACATGCCAGGGCACCAACGTCACGGTCAACTCGGTTCTCCCCGGTCCCACCGCGTCGGAAGGAGTGACCGAGTTTGTGTCCAACCTGGCCGCACAGGAAAAGATGAGCCCAGCTGATTTCGAAAAGGAGTTCTTCAAGACGGCTCGGCCGACTTCGATCCTGAAACGATTCATTCAGCCCGATGAGATCGCGAATGTCGTAGCCTTCGTCTGCAGTCCACTCGCCTCGGCCATGAACGGGTCTGCCGTCCGAGCCGACGGCGGAGTCGTTCGCTCGATTGGATGATTTGTCGCGCGACCGCGCGAACAAAGTCGGCTGAACATCAAGGAGCGGCGGCTTCCAGACCGCCGCTCCTTGTTAAACGCACTAAGCGCAACCGGAATTCGTCAGTCTCGATTATGGTCGGCTCACGCTGGGATGACGTGCCCCCTTTAGCAATTGCTTCGGCAGTTTGCCATTCGCCACCATGCGATTCAGAGCGGTCTGTTTTTCTCCCTCAGCCTGGCTGACGAACAAAATGTTCTCGTTGTCGAGCCAGCAACCGTCCCATGCAAACAACCTGTTCGACGTAAGACGGACGGCGATTTGCCGATCGAGATCGAAAACCCACAGGGCGGGCACCGGTCCGTCCCAGTTTTTGCGATCATAACTTTCGTCCATCTCGACCGAGAGTAATAGTCGGCGGCCGTCGGGCGAAACGTCGATTCGGCCGTCGCCGCTCATGCCTCCGTTCGGCACGATTTTCCCGATTTTCCATCGCGCTAAAATCGAGCCGTCTAGATTCAATCGGTAGATATCCGTCATGTCTTCACAAAAAATCGATAAGCCATCACGCGCCCAACATGGCGAATAAAGCGTTAACTGGTTAGGCATGCCCTTTTTGATGAATTGAAAATTACTTCCATCAGCTTTCACCCTGCCGAGATGCCACACTCCGTCACTCCGAAATGTGAATGCGATCGAATTGCCGTCCGGCGACCAGGTCGCGTAGTAACAGTTATCGCTCGGGATGTTTTGGCAGAATTCAGTTTTACCGGACCCGACGTCTGTGATTGCGATCCGTCGCACATATTGCATTCCTGATTTCTCGACCGAGGTGAATGCTATCCGCATGGCGTCGGGTGCAATCGCTGGGAAAATTCCATCGGCAAGCCGCCTAACCACGCTGACATCGAGATTAGCGATGTAGACACCGTCATTCTGCTCAAAGGCCAGCCGCCGATGATCGGCGGAAATCGCCGAGGCCGCTCCGAGTAAAAGAAAGAAGACAAATGCAAACGCCTTCACTGGTGTGCCAATTTGCGCCGGATGTTAGCCGAGCGCCAAAACAATCAGACCGCACGTGCTGCCGTCGCCATCAGGTAGGGACGGTTCTCCGAACCGTCCGCGGGTCTCTAAGATTGCGCCGGTTGCCGCCCGCTACGGCACCGCCAGGGTGATCAAGAATGTCGCTGCAAATGCTGCGACCAGAATCACGAGGTAAATAACGCCGCCTAGCCAGAATTTGATAAAGCTTTTGATCCAGCCCTGACGATAAACCCGGCGGATGGATAAGAAAATTTGGACCGTGAATGCGAACCAAAGAAGGCCGATGATCCAACCCGCCAGCGTGCCTGGCATCGCCCGGTTCAGACCCATTGTAATGAGTCCGATCGACATCGTGGCAACGTAGGCAAAGGTGTGGATATGCAGGGCGTAAATCAGATGATCGATGTAGAAGATGCCGTTGCGAATGTAGAGAACTTTGAGCACTAGGGCGAAAAGCGGGATCGAGCACAGCATCATGTAGGGAAGATTGTTGATCATCGAAACAAAGAAGAGCTGCGCGTTCGTTCCGTGTTCGCCGATCTTCTCTTTCGCCCGGTCCTCCAGCCATTTCTCAAACTGATTATTCGGTTTCTCTGGCCCAAACTGCAGGAATGGCTGCTCTTTTTCTGCTGCCGGTGACGCATCCTTCGGTTTTTCCTTGGTCACGTGCGCTTGTGCCGGTGCTATTACCTCTTCCGGCGAGGCCGCCGCTTTGGGCACCGGGCTGCCGTCCTGTAAAGCTTTCTCGATCTTGGTCCGGACTTCCGGAGGCAAATTTTCCTTGTCCAAATCCGCCTTAATTTCCGCGCGCGTGTTTGGGGAAATATTTTTCGCACCAAAGTGCAGGGATTTCGCCCCATAGGTTACCGCAAAGAAAAACAGGATACTCGCCAGCAGATAGAGCCGTAACGGATGCAGATAACGCGCCCGTTTACCGGCAATAAACTCATTGGTTAGTTGCCACGGCCGGGCGATCAGCAGACCAATCGTAGCGAAAAACTTTGAATCCCAGTTTAAGAACGAATCCAGAACGTCAACAATGACATGCCGAAAAGAGCGCCGGTAATCGATCGCCGGTTGGCCGCACTGAGAGCAATAACGACCGGCCAATTCGGCACCGCAGTTTTCACAATGTGATAAAGGAGGTTTTTCCCGACGGCGCCGGCCGAAAAATCGTCTCCGGCCAGGTTCCTGCTCGATTGCAGAAATCGCCGTGTCGCCCAGAATGAATTTGGCGGGATCGTCTGACATTGCCGCGGACACTACAAAATTTCGCCCTTCCCGTCCATCGACAACGAGCGGCTTGACCGGAAACAATCCACTCGTTAAACGAAGCTTATGAAAACACTCAAAACTGTTTTGGTAAGCACGGTAGCGCTGGCCGCTCTAAGTATGAACTCGATGGGCGCGGGCCAGCCCAATATGCAGGTTGCACTTCATCACCTGCAGGAGGCGCGAACGGCGCTAATGCAAGCGGAGAAGAACAAGGGCGGCCATCGCGAGCGTGCGCTCGATCTTGTCAATAAGGCCATTAACCAGGTCCAGGAAGGGATGAAGTTCGCGCACACCCATTAAACAGACACCGGCGCTTTGCGAAACGCGGAGTTTGTTCGCAGACAAACTTCGCGTTTTTGTTGTTCAATCGCGCAGGAAGTACAAGCTCACCGTGGCCAAGCCGCCCAAAACAAACAAAACCACGGTGTTCTCTACGAAGTAAGGGAAGACCATCAGCGCGAGGCCGCAAAACATGCATCGCCAGAGATTCAGACGTTTGCCGTAAATGAATGCGACAAAACCGATGGATCCGAAGAGCGTGCCCGCGACCAGATTCCCCATGCTGAAGTTGAACATAGCGATCTCCTGGCAGCTAAATGCGCGCCAACTCAGGTAGGGACGGTTCTCCGAACCGTCCGGAGGCTCATACGTGGCAAACAAGCGGTGACGGTTCGGAGCACCGTCCCTACCTGAAGATATCAAAACTAAGGATTGACCGGAAATACGGGCGAATGTCACCATGCGCGGCGTCCGGTCCGGGCCTGTCATTCGAAACTAAAGTGCCTAACGGGTAAAAACATGGCTTCGCCTCTTTTCCGAACCAAAAGCCCGGATCATCTGATGCGTGAAGCCGCTGCGCCGGAGCGGCTGATGAAACGTTCGCTTACGGCATTCGACCTGACCTGCCTTGGAATCGGCGCCATTATTGGCTCGGGAATTTTCGCGCTGACCGGTACTGCCGCCGCGGGAGAGGCGGCGCAAGCCAACGCGAGCCCAATCACGACGCCGGTGCTGAACTTCATTCAGTCCTGGATTTCTCACGCCCCGATCGTTTTCGGACGTCCCGGGGCGGGCCCGGCTGTTATTTGTTCCTTTATCATAGCGGCGGTCGCGTGCGGTTTTGCCGCGCTTTGCTATGCCGAACTCGCCGCTATGATTCCGGTGTCAGGATCGGCCTATACCTATTCCTACGCCACTCTTGGTGAAATTGTGGCGTGGATCATTGGCTGGGATTTGATTCTGGAATACGCCGTTGGGAACATGGCCGTCGCCGTAGGTTGGTCAGGATACTTTGTTCAACTCTGTGCCAGTGCGGGCCTAAAACTTCCTTTGTGGCTGGTCAGCGATCACACCTCCGCTTTAAGCAAAATCAGTCAGGGCGGTGACGCAATTCTGGGTTACTCGTCGACGACCTTGCCCGTCATCGCAGGCCACTCGATTGCGATTAACTTGCCGGCATTTCTCATCGTCGCCGCGGTAACGGTGTTGTTGATCTACGGCATCCGCGAGAGCGCCCGGACGAATCGATGGATCGTCATCAGCAAAGTCGCGGTGGTTGTGTTCGTCATCTCCTTCGGTGCGTTTCTCGTCAACCCGACGAACTGGCATCCATTTATGCCTACCGGATTTGGCGGAGTAATGAGCGGCGCGGCCATCGTGTTTTTTGCGTTCATCGGATTCGATGCGGTCTCAACTACGGCAGAGGAAACGAAAAATCCGCAGCGCGATCTACCCATCGGAATGATCGCGAGTCTGATTATCTGCACATTGCTTTATGTGCTGATGTCCGGCGTCCTCACCGGGATCAAGAAATATACGGTTTACCTTGGCGATTCCGCTGCGGTTGCAACCGCGTTTGGCGGACGCCCTTGGGCCCAGGCCCTCGTCAGTGCAGGTGCGTTGGCCGGAATGACCTCTGTCCTGCTCGTTTTTCAACTCGGACAACCGCGAATTTTCATGGCGATGGCGCGCGATGGTCTGCTGCCGGCATATTTCGCGCGCATTCATTCCCGCTACCGCACACCCTACATCACCACGATTTGGACCGGGGTCGTCGTCGGAGGAGTCGCGATGGTGAGCGATATCGGATCGCTTGCCGATCTTACCAATATCGGGACGCTGTTCGCTTTTATCCTTGTTTGCCTTGGCGTCATTATTCTGCGCCGGACTGAGGCCGGGCGTCCGCGACCTTTTCGAGTTCCATTTGTCCCGGTCTTTCCGATGCTTGGCGTGTTCTTTTGTCTGGCATTGATGCTCAGCCTCCCCGTCCTCACCTGGATCCGGTTCTTCGTCTGGCTTGGCATCGGCCTGGTCATTTATTTTCTTTACGGAACCGGTCACAGCAATTTGCGCCGTGGCGTGGAGGCAGGGGAGACGGAAAACGTTTCCCCGCCGATCGAACCCTAGCTACTCAGGTAGGGACGGTTCTCCGAATCGTCCCACTCACCATTCGCGTGTGACGCGCGGACGGCTCAGAGAGCCGTCCCTACCTCGGATTATTCTCGATTCGATTTGTCGTAAAAAAGTATGTTCACGAGAAGAACCACCCCGCACCCAGCGGCGGCGAGAAAAAATATGATTGCCAGACCGGGATAACCCCAAATTTCAAATGTGGTCTCGACCCGCATAAGGAGCGCTGCACCAATTATCAGTGCGGCCACAATCAGACCGACCGTGATCCGGTTCGCGACTTTCTGAAACCCGATCATCAGTTTTCGCTCATCGATCGCATCAACCGAGACTTTGAATTCGTTGTTCGCCAGCGCGTCGATGAACTTGTTCAAACGCGCCGGCAAACGTTGCATCAAATCTTTCAGTTCCAGAACGCCGCTAAAAAGATTTCCGGGCGATAAACTTTTCAGCAATCGTTGGCGGAGGATCTCTGCGCCGTTGCGGCGGATGGAAGCATTCGGATCAAACCCCGGCTCCAGGGCCCGGCCAACCTGGTCGAGATTAAGTAATGTTTTGCCCAACAGGCTGAGCTCGGCCGGCGCGCGAATCCCGCTCTCGGCCGCGCTCTGAGTGACTTCAAGGACAATTCGTCCGATCTCCATCTGCGCCACGGTGGCGGTTTTTTGCATGGCGACGATTTCCGACATTCGCCGCACAAACTCCTTTTCGTCGAAATCGTCCTTGCGTTCGCCGATCTTGATTGCGATTTGCGCGGCTTCTTCGCCGCGCCCTTCGGCAATCGCGAGCAGCAATTGCAAGAGGTCCTCCTGCAATCTCGGCATGATTCGGCCGACCATTCCCAGGTCGAGCAGCGCGATTCTATAATCTTCCGTGATGAAAACATTTCCGGGATGCGGATCCGCATGAAAAAATCCATGCACGAGAATCTGCTCGAGATAAGCGCGAAAAAGCTCTTCTGCCAGCGCCGCTCCGTCGAATTCCATGCGTGCCAGCGGACTCATCTCGGTAATCTTTTTCCCGGGGATATATTCCATCGTCAACACCCGGGCCGTGCAATAGTCCTGGATTGGTGCCGGGACGACGATTTCGGCAAAGTTTTTCATCTGATCGCGAAACGTGATCAGATTGTGCATCTCCTGCCGGTAATCGAGTTCCCGCAGTAGACTTTTCCGGAATTGCTCGAGCATCTTGCCGAATTCGTAGCGACGTCCCAAGTCGGTGTGGTGATCGAGAAATTCCGCGATGTCCTCAAGGGCTTCGAGGTCCTCCACCATCGCTTCCCGAATCGCGGGCCGCTGCACTTTCACCGCCACCGCACGGCCGTCACGCAAGCGCGCGAGATGGACCTGTCCAAGTGAAGCAGAGGCGATGGGAGTAACGGAAAAATCGGAAAACGCTTTCGATATCCGCGCACCAAGCTCGGCGGAAACAATCTTTTCCACCTCGTCAAAAGCGAACGGTTCCACCTTATCCTGTAACCGTTCGAGAGCTTGTAGATAAGCGCGAGGCAATAGCTCGACTCTGGTGGAAAGGAGTTGGCCAAGTTTGACGAAGGTCGGTCCCAGTTTTTCCAGATCGTTTGCCAGTTCCTCGGCCTTGGCCGCTTCTTTGGGTGTAACGCGCTGCTCGGCTTCGAGCGTCTCCTCCAATCCGCTCTCCTTGACCAGGTCCGAACGGCCGTACTTAAGCAGCAGCCAGGCGATCTGCTGATATCGCTTTAAGTGTTGCGGTTTTAATGAAATGGCCATGATCGGTAGAGTTCTATGGAACGCGCGAGACCTTAGTAGGAATCGTGTGTGACAGGAGAAATGAGCCTAAAGGGGTGGCCCCGGTGATCTCTACTGGATCTGTTATGCACTAACACAGCGCCGCAATCGTCGATCTACCAGGCCGCCGAAACGTCCTTGATCGGCTACGCGTGGCTCGCCTTGTCATCAGCCTCCAGCCAGTCGAACAATGTCGTCTTTGCTGGATCGAGTCCCAATGGTTTCGTTTGCTCGACGAACCAGTCGCGCCGCTCAGGATCATTGTAGGGATTGCGCGCTTCGACTTCATCACTCCAATGTTTGATTTCATCGGGCGTCTTTTTGTCGCCTGAGCGATCGAGCCATTCCGCCATCTGCTGATCACTCGCGCCATTCTCAATCTGCGCCTTGAAATCCGGGCCCTGCACGTTTTTGAATCCAAAAAGCATGTTATCAAGCGGGCAATCGAAATGGTATTCGCCGATATCTCCCGCCACCAGCGCACGGCACTTGTCGATTGTTCGCCCGAGAATAGCGTAGCCTCCTATGCGAAGGCGCGGACTGCGTGGTGCCTCTTTTGTTAAATCCTTGCCAATAACATTCTTGTGCATTCTTCAGGCTAATCCGAAACCAATTTCTGGCAACCCGACGGGAATATTTCAGGGACGCGAATTCGGCTCGTCATCCGAATTACTGGGTATATGGCACAACAAAAGGAAATAATTTCGACAATTAACAGTCTTATTGAAACCCTGAAAGACGGTCAGGAAGGCTTCAAGCAAGCCGCCGAAGCGGTCAAGGACCCGCACTTGAAAACACTCTTCAATGAGTATTCCATGCAGCGGTCGAGATTTGCCGGTGAGCTCCAGGCTGAGGCGAGGCAATTGGGCGAGTCGGACCCGGAAGAGAGCAGCAGTACGGCCGGCGCCATGCATCGCGCCTGGATCAACTTAAAGTCTGCTATTACCAGCGAAGATGATCACGCCATCCTGGCCGAGTGTGAACGCGGGGAAGACTCAGCCGTGAGCGAATATAAAGAGGCAATGGAAGAGGATATTTCGGTACCCGTTCGCGACATCATCTCGCGCCAGTACACCGAAGTGAAAAGCGCGCACGATCGCATCAAGGCCCTGCGCGACGCGGCCAAGGCAGTCTGATTCGTCACATCAGGTTCACGAGTTTTGGGGCGCCGGCCACCCGGCGCCCCTTTTTTTTCCTTCTGTAGCGGCGGTCTATGACCGCCGTGCTTCAAAGTTTTTGCTGAACAAATGCGACGGCCAAAGATCGCCGCTACAATAAGTCCGTGAAAAGACTTCGATGGGCGTGGCTCCTATTATTCCTCTCATCCACTCACACCTCGCAGGCACAATCTCCCGTCCCTCCGCCCCCGTGCGGAAAGCTTTATCACGGGTTTTATTGGGGCGGCATTGGGACCGATGACCACGACCCATCGGAACACGATGTCACTCCTGCCGATGTCGCGAGTTACGAACAGGCGGTCGGTCAAAAGACTGCTTGGATCTATTTTTCCGACAACTGGTTTGAGTCGCGCGCGTTTCCCGCAGTGATGTGCGGATGGATCCGGGAGCTTGGAAAAATTCCTTACGTGCGCTTGATGCTTCGATCCGATGTTGATCAGAAACATGCTGAAAAAACATTTACTCTGTCGAAGATCGTTGCCGGCGAATTCGACGTGGATCTTCGCGCCTGGGCGCGCGCGGCAAAAGCATTCCGCTCACCGGTCATGATCGAATGGGGGACGGAACCGAACGGAAATTGGTTTAGCTGGAACGGCAAGTGGAACGGCGGTCCCGGCGAAGGCCCAAAACGCTATGTCCAAGCTTACCGTCACATTGTGGATGTGATGCGAAGTGAAGGCGTGGATAACCTGCACTGGGTTTGGCACGTGAACTGGCTTGATGAACCGGAGCAAAAATGGAACGCGTTTGAGAACTACTTTCCCGGTTCGGATTACTGTGACTGGGTCGCACTAAGCGCATATGGGCCGACCACACCCATGACGAAGGACGCCGCGGAAAGCTTTCGTTTCAAAATGCGCAACGCCTATCCGCGCTTGACGAAGATAGCACCCGATAAACCGATCATCATCGCTGAGTTCGGCTGCGATTTACACAATCCGCACGTTGATACGGTGCGCTGGGCGCAGTCTGCGCTCGAAGATCTTTTCTCCGAGCAATGGCCTGCCATCATCGGCTTCTGCTGGTGGAACGAGGGCTGGCAAAACGACGATCACAAGAAACACGATTCGGATCTGATTATCCTGCACGACCCAGCCTTAACCCGGGTTTTCCACGACGAATTCGCGCAGCACCGCGATAAGGTGCAAGCCACTCCGGTGGTCTCCCCTAACCATCTGTGATTACTCCCCCTGTCCGCCATAGGACGGACTCGCCGTGGCGAGCTCATGCTCATGATCGTCTCCCCATAAATTTGCTTGCCCAACCCCGGGGCGGGGGTAGTGACTGAAATATGGTCGAAGTATCTATTAAGTACAGTGGCGATCTGCATTGCGACGCCACCCATGGCCCGTCGCAGTCAAAAATTTCAACCGATGCGCCAACGGATAACCGCGGCAAAGGGGAAGCTTTTTCTCCGACTGATCTTGTGGCGACCGCGCTCGGCACCTGTATGAGCACGACTATGGGAATGGCCGCGAAAGACCATAACCTCGATCTTCGTGGGATGACCGTGAAAGTGAAAAAGGAAATGTCGAAGGACGCCCCTCGCCGGATCATCGGTTTACCCTCCGAAGTTCACATCCCGCTCCCGCCAAATTGCCCCCAACGGGCTCTACTCGAGCAAACCGCGCTCACCTGTCCCGTGCACAAAAGCCTCCCGCCCGACATTGAACGGCCGACAACATTTTTCTGGGAAGGTTGATCTGCTCTAGTTCGGCCGCCGCGACCGCTAAATGGTAAACAACCCGATGTCCCGTATTTCCCCGAGTTGGCTTGAGCAGCCATCCGGATTAGGCCGAATAATTCGGCCTACTTCTCGTTAGATCTATGGAGCGTCCTCCGATGCAGCCTCGA
>JBEEGU010000006.1:0-5096 GCA_041167025.1 Verrucomicrobiota bacterium | reverse complement strand
TGAGCGCCCGCACTTTCATTCGAACGTTTGACTGGAAGGATCAACGAACATTCTTGGAGCGCACGATTGCCAGTGGCGGGGATTCGGCACGAATGTTCATCAACCTGGCAGGCTTGGAATTGAGTGAAGAACATCTCGAGCTTGCAAAAAAAGATTTACAAGCAGCGCTAAAGCGAGAGCCGGATCAGCCTCTGGCGGTGATTAATCTGGCAACGGTGGCGATCAAACAAAATGATTTTGAAACTGCGCGTAAACTCTTAGTGCGCGCGGTAGACATGCCACTGGTGGACGCCCAAGCGCACGAACTCTTCGCCGTGTTGGACAATAAAGAGAATGGCAAAGCTGATCTTCTGCGTCTGCGCCTGGCTGCTCACACCGGCGCGTCAAACTGGTCGATCGAAAAGCGTTACATCAAATTGCTTGATGAAACCGGAGCGACCGGGGCCGCTATCCACGAGCTGCGAGGCTGTTTGAGAGCGGAATGGTATCGTGCGGAAAGTTGGCAGCTGCTCGCGCAGCTCCTTTCGAAATCCGGGCACGCCAAGGAAGCGGCGGACGCACTCGCCTGCGCCAATATATACGACGTTCATCTCGCTGCCCGTCCGGCACGGCTGTAACTAGCTTTCGGCTAACGGACGCTACGACCACGTAGGCCGTGAACGTCGAATCTTATTCTGCGAGTCCTGAATAACCAGAGCCCGCGAAACGTCTCTCAAATAAACTATGAAAAAATTAACAAGCTGCGCAGCAGCATTGGCCATCCTGGGTATGACCATTGCCTCCATTTCCGCACAAACCCAAAGCACAACGACTACGAGCACGAATTATATTCAAACGAGCAAGCTCATCGGCACAAAAGTCAGAGCCGCTCAGGGCGATGAAGTCGGCGAGATCAAGGATGTGATTCTGGATCAAAATGGATGCATGGCCTATACCGTGCTCTCCACCGGCGGGACCGGCGCCCGATTAACCAACTCCAGCAAAACGGTTGCCGTCCCGTGGTCGGTTTATTCTACGACTTCGGATCCACGCGTGATGACGGTGCGTGTGGATAAACAAAAAATCTACAGCGCGCCTGCTTTTGAATACGCGCGGATTAACGAATATTCGAGTCCGACTTGGGTCAATACTGTTTATTCCCATTACGGAGTGAGTCCGGGCGTCGGCGTAGGGGTATCCGCAAGTGGCGGGATCTCCGGTTCTACCACGACCACTTCAGGCACAACCAACACGGGTACTACGGGGACAGGTTACAGCGCTTCGACCGCGGCAAGTGCGTCGCCTGCCGCCACCGTCGCGTCCACAAGTGTATCGCCAACTGCGACCGTATCTGCGACTGCCAGCGCGTCTCCGGCTGCCACCGCCTCTCCGTCCGCAACCGTTTCGCCGAGCGCCACCGCAGCCGCCAGTCCCTCCGCGACTGCCAATACGAGTGCGAGGCAATCGTCGCGATCAACTCAGGGAGAATCCGCCAGCAGCGGGGAATCTCCCAAGGCCAGGTCGCGCACAGGGATGACACCTGCCTCTTCACCGCGCCGCCACAATGAACCTTCGGCCGGAACGAGCACTGAAACACGCTCCGAGGGGAGCACGAGTGAATCTCCGAGCGAAAACAAGAAAGCGCGTAAGCATTCAACTGAGGAAGGCTCAAGCGAGGCGACGGCAACGCCCGGCACTAGCGATCAATAGCGAACAGAAGAGTCGCACGCAGTAGCGTGCAACAATATCGAGAGCCGCAGGAGCGTATGAACCTCCTGCGGCTTCTCTTTTGACGTTCATATCCTAAGCCGGCGCGGTCCCAGCCTTTTCCACCACCTCGGTGTCGGCCGGAAGATATTTCACACCCATTAGCCAAACGACGCCTGCGACGAAGATCACTCCTGACACGAACAGGAACGCAACATGCAGGTTGGTGTGGCCTCCAATATAGCCCAGCATCCAGAAGGCCTGCACGTCGCCTAGGGCATGAATGATGAAAATGTTAAACGCAAATGCGCTCGCGCGAACCGTTGGCAGTGAGACATTCGCCAAAGCCGTATTCGAAGGACCGGTGTTCAGAAAGAGGAAGAAGATCGCGAGGAACATCGGAATCCATGCCGCGGGAAACGGAAGATAAAGGCTGAGGACGAAAATAGGACAGGCGATGAGCATACCGATTCCCGATACCCAAAAGTAAGAGCCGGGAACACGGGGGCGGAGCTTGTCTGCGACGATGCCGCCCAGTAATGTTGAGGTCAGACCTGCGACGACCATGATCAATCCGAAAATCGTCATCCCCACCGCCTGTGTCTGGTGTCGGTAGCGCAGGTAAGCGGGCACCCAATATCCCACGCCGCCGACGGCAAATGTCATCAGTGTTTGCGCGACACAGTTGATCAGATACGAACGTGTGCGAAAAAGTCTCACGTAATCGGTTAGGCGATGACCAACCGCTTTTTGAACGAGATGATGCGCCGCGACCCGCGGATCGCGCTGCCAGAAACAAAGCAGACCCAGGATCAGCCCGGGCGGTGTAATCAGATAAAACGCCCAACGCCAGCCGAGGTGACTGCCGATAACTCCACCGAGGACATATCCCAGCGCGCTTCCAACCGGGATTGCGGCACAAAAAATGGCCATGATTCGCCCCCGGTTCTCCAGTGGAAAAAGATCCGCCAATATCGTTGGCGCCGCCGGACCATATCCGCCTTCGCCAATTCCGACGAAGATGCGGGTCAAAAATAGAACGGTGAACGTCGCCGCAAGACCGGACCCGCCGCTGGCCAGGCTCCATAGAATCACCGCGGATCCGACGATGAACCAACGCGATATCCTGTCAGCAAGAAACCCCAGGATTGGCGCACTGACCATGTAGGTCACGAGGAACGCGTCACCCAGCAGGCCGGTTTTGGTCATGGCGTTGAGGTCGCCCGCCGCAAAAAAGGTAGCCCTGATATTCGGTTCGAGCGCAGCCAGTATCTGGCGATCGATGTAATTGAAAATATTTATGCCGAGCAACAAGGCCAGGGCAGAGCGCGCTCCTGTGACGGCTGCTGGCGTGGGGACAGACTTAGCCACGGAATTCTCGATTGCAGATGGCAATGCTATTGTAAATCATAAACCGTGATTGGTTCTTCAGTCAGACGACGCGCGCTCTATTTTCTCGGACTATCGATTGGCAAAGCAATCTATCGAGTCACCACCACCGGCGGAAGCGATTTGCCAGCCGGCGGCTTTCTCCTGTTGCCCAACCACATATCGTTCGTGGACGCCATCGTTCTGCAACTCGCTTGCCCTCGCCATATCCGTTTCCTGGTTGATGAATCATTCTACCGCAAGCCCTTTCTGCACTCGATCTTGCAACTGGCCGGCTGCATTCCAATCAGTTCACGACGGGCCAAAGACGCGGTGCGTGCTGCCGCCGCGGCGATTGCAGCCGGCGACGTAGTCTGCCTTTTCCCCGAGGGGCAACTAACCCGCTCCGGCACACTGCTTCGCCTGCGACGCGGATACGAACTGATCGCACGTCAGGCGGGAGCTCCTGTTGTCCCGGTGTGGCTGGACCAGCTTTGGGGATCGATTTTCTCTTTTCAAGGCGGAAGGTTTTTCAAAAAATGGCCCGCCCGTATTCCGTATCGCGTTACAGTCGCATTCGGCAAAACCCTCGATGCCGATGCGGCCGACATCGCGACGGTGCGTGAGGAATTACTCAAGCTCGGAGAATTCTGTTTCAGCGGCCGCTCCGCTCTGGATGGGAACCTGGCCGAGGCATGCGTGCGCGGCTTGAAACGTAAACTGTTTACCACCGCTGTGGTCGACGGTCTGGATCACAGCGTCGTTAGTCATTTGAAACTTCTGGCGGCGGCCGCTGCTCTAAGTCGTTACTTGCGCCGCCATTTTCAGGACGAGCGCATTGCCATTGTCCTGCCGGCAAGCAAAGGCGCAGTGGTGGCGAACCTCGCCGTCGTCATGGCAGGAAAAGTACCGGTTGGTCTTAACTTCACCAGCGGCCGCGCTGCGATCGAATCATCCTGCCGGCGCGCCGATCTTCGGGTGGCGATTTCAGCCACTCCCTTTATGCAACGATTGCCCGATTTCCCGTGGCCCGAGCAAGTTCTGAAATTGGACGAATTGATGCCAACACTGAAGCCGCAGATCGTGCGATGGATGATCGCAACGGTGCTCGCGCCAACTCGTTTACTTTTGCGGCTTTTGCACATCCCCAAAACGGGAGGTAACAAAGAGGCCATCCTCCTTTTTACCAGCGGCAGTGCCGGCGAGCCGAAAGGCGTTGTCCTCAGTCACCGCAATCTTCTCGGTAACGTGGCGCAATTTAATGTCCTGCTCGATGCGACCAACGAGGATGCCATTCTCGCTTCACTCCCGTTTTTCCACAGCTTTGGATCGACCGTTACCCTTTGGTATCCGTTAGTCGAAGGAGTTCGCGTCGTCACCACACCGAATCCGCTGGAATCGGGGAAAAACGCCGAACTGATTGAAAGGTACAAGCTCACTCTCCTACTCGCTGCGCCAACTTTCCTTCGTGGTTATCTGCGCAAGGCGGAACCTGCGCAACTGCGGAACTTGCGTCTCATTATTACCGGCGCCGAAAAATTACCATTCGATCTTGCCGACGCTTTCGAACGCAAATTCGGCAAACATGTCTTTGAAGGATACGGTCTGACCGAAACGGCACCAGTTGTGAGTGTCAATTTACCGGACCCGGAACCGCCCACCCCGGGCGCGGAAGTCCAGCCGGCCAGCCGCATGGGATCCGTAGGAAAAATGGCGCCCGGAATCGCCGCGGAGATTCGCGAGCCTGAGACCGAGCGTAAGCTATCACTGCACGAAACCGGAATGCTCTGGCTGCGCGGACCCAATATTTTCAAGGGATATCTCAAAGACCCCGAGCGAACGGGGGAAGTTCTGCGTGACGGCTGGTTCAAAACGGGCGACATCGGCCGTTTTGATGAAGATGGATTTCTGTACATTGAAGGGCGGCTATCGCGTTTCTCTAAAATTGGCGGGGAAATGGTCCCGCATGAAACATTGGAACAAAAAATCGTCACTGCGCTGGGGCTCGATGGCCAATCTGAGAGAACGATCGCTATTGTCGG
>JBEEGU010000005.1:0-6023 GCA_041167025.1 Verrucomicrobiota bacterium | reverse complement strand
AGTGGTAGTTAGTTTCATCGCCTGGTTCGGCCTAAATCTAGTTTCCGGGCACTCGGGTACCAACAATGATACGCTCCGCTTCGTCCACAATCCACCGACCGTGTCGTTTTGTGACAGTAAAAGTATTGAACAGTGCATCATTTGCAAAGCCCTGGCGTGTGTCTACAGACAGTGCGAAGCAAGGCCGCCAAGACGACGAAGCTGAAACACACGGCGGGAGAAAAGGGAATCGGGATTTAAACGAAAGCTGACAACGGAAAGCTGAAAGCTGAAATTGGGAGGGGGACGGCAGGCGATGCGCTCGCCCCACAACGGGAGAGGAAAATCCGATCATGATCATGAGCAGGAGCGGTGGATGGCAAGCGGTGCGCTCGCGCGACAACGGGAGGTTGGACGACGCGGATTCTAGGGGTAGCAGAGACCGATCAGGATCAGGATCAGGAGCACGAGCACGAGCAGGAGCGGGGACGACGGCATGAGTTCGGTCTGGTAATCGAACTGGGAACGATTTATCAATTTACGCCTGAGGAGGTTCGATAAAATGCCAATTAACAATATTTCCATTTCCCGGCGTCGATTCGCACAGTTGTTAGGCGCTGGCGCGGCCTGCGCCGTTGCCCGACCGGCGCTCTCGCTTGCCAAGACACCGGCTCAGCCCCTAGCGAGCAAGGTCTCAGCAACCACCGTCGTGCGTTTAAGCTCGAACGAGAATCCGCTCGGACCTTGCGCCAGCGCGCTCAAAGCGATGAATGACGCTTTCAATCTGTCTTGTCGCTATCCCGATGCCCGGGCAGATGAACTGGTTGCCACGGTGGCCAAAACCAATGGCGTTAATCCGGACCAGATCCTACTTGGCGACGGCTCGGGTGAGATCCTCAAAATATGCGCCGAAGCGTTTACCGGGCCGATCGATAACGCGCGGAAAGACGCGGGGCGCGGGCGATTGGTAGTCGCTGACCCGACTTTTGAATCAATCCTTCATCACGCTACGGTGAATGGCGCTGAGGTCATGAAAATTCCGCTGACCCAGAGTTACAGTCATGACTTGGAGAAAATGGCGGCAGCCGCCAATGAAGGGCTGATTTACATTTGTAACCCGAACAATCCGACGGCCAGTATCACGCCGAAGAATGAGCTGCGGGCCTTCATCGAGAAGATGCCGCCGCAAACGGTGATTCTGGTCGACGAAGCTTATTTTCATTACGCGGACAGCCCTGATTACGAGAGCGTGATCCCGCTGATCAAGGATCATCCGAACCTGATCGTGGCCCGCACGTTCTCCAAGATTTACGGGATGGCCGGGTTGCGCTGTGGTTACGCTGTGGCGCAGGCGGCAACGATTGAACGGATGCGCCCGCATCAAAGCTGGGACAGCGTCAACATCATGGCGCTGGTCGCAGCCATCGCCAGTATGAACGACCCGGATCAGGTCGCGCACGGGCGCCGCGCGAACAGTGCGGCGAGAGAATTCGTGCGCGGGCAAGTCGAGGCGATGGGTTACAAACAAATCCCTTCGCAGGCCAATTTTGTCATGATCGATGTGAAACGGCCGGTCGTCCCGCTTATCCAGGATTTCAAGCAGCGCCGCGTGGAAGTGGGCCGCTTGTTCCCGGCCATGCCGAACCATATGCGCGTCACGATTGGCAAAAAAGAGGAGATGGACGCGTTCTTGAAAGTTTTTCGTGAAGTGATGGCGTAGTTCTGATGGTGGAAGGTTGAGGGTGGAGGGACGGAAAAAGAGCAAACGTCCAACCCCGAAAGCCCTTCGGGGCCGTCCTGTAAACAGGCAGGCGCTCAACGCCCAACGCCCAACGTTCAACGTTCAACGCCCAATGGAAGCATTATGCAAATGGGATGACGATACAGTGACGAGGGTAGGAGCGAGGGAGCGTGGGTAGCGAGCGAGTTTCAAATGCTGAAAAAAGGTTGACGGTCCTTTGCCTAACGAGGCCTGCTACATTGCTTTCATCCGTTCGCCGGAATACTCGACTGGATCCTGGGCAAAATAGCGCTGGAGTTCACCGTACATTTTCGAGTGGCGCGCCCGAAGCGCGCATGGTCGCTCAAAGAATGCTTCACAGAGGACCGCGAAGAATTCGGCCGGATTACTCGCTCCATAGGTGTCGAGCAAAGTCGGGATGCCGGTGTCATCCGCTGCGCGGAGCGATGCGAATTCGGTCCGCATCACTTCGCGCCAGGAAAGCTGCTGCTCGCGCGTCGCTAAAGCGGGCGCGCCGTCCGCGGCGTAGTTTTCGAAGTCGAGCTGATGCGCGAACTCGTGGATAACGAGATTCTTTCCATCGGTCGGATCGGCCGCGCCGTGTTGCACCGCGTCCCAGGCAAGAACCATGGTTCCCATTTGCCGTCCGGTTTCACCTAGTCGGGGCGTAGCGCCTTCTTCCCAAACCGGGCCGTCGAACGGTCTTTCCTCTTCGGCCAAATAGGTCGACGGATAAACCAGAATGGTAAGGAGGCGCGGGAAATAATCCGTCTTGCGATGCAGGAGAAGAAGACACGCCTGCGCCGCGATCGTTAGCCGGATCTCGTCGGTGACCTGAAGACCCGCGCAACCCTCGAATCGTTTTTCGGCGAGAAACACTTGGATGTGACCGAGAAGCTCCGCTTTGTCATCAGACGAGAGCCGGCGAAAGATCGGGACGTTGCGCTCGATTATTTGGTTCCAGCTTTTCGGAAAAGGTTCGGCCCGGAGCCGGCGTCGTCGCCGTTGCTTGAGCAACCAAAACATCATCTTCCGGCCCTTTTCACTTCATCATCGCGTCGCGCTTCGGCTTGAATTCGCTGCCTGTTTTCCATTCTGGAAATTTGTCGCCGTTGGCGACCTGGGATCCGACTTCGAAAAGCAACTGAACGTCCTGCACAGCTCCGGACAAGTCCCAATCCGGTTTCACTTCGTCTGTCACTTGATGGTAGTCGTGCAGATCGAATTCGTCAGATCGCAAGGGTGCGTCGAGCGGGCGTGAGAGCAAATGTTCGCCTTTGCCGATATAGAGTGAAGGAACCCCGACTTTGGAAAATTCGAAATTGTCGGCGCGATAAATACTTCCTTTTTCCGGCCGGCTGTTGGGGATAGCGGTGCGATTTTGATGTTTGGCTGCTTCGGCCAGCATGTCGTCCAAAGTGGAAAAGCCGAAGCTGGTATCTTCCACATCGCGCGTTTTGCCCCACACGTTCATGCTGTCGATATTGATGTCGGCCAACGTTTTTTCCAGCGGATAAAGCGGATGTTGCGCGTAGAATTTCGCGCCGAGAAGGCCGGCTTCCTCTGCGGTCGTGCACATGAACAAAATCGAACGCTTTGGCGGCGGGTTTTCCTTGGAAAAAGCCGCGGCCAATTGCAAGACAGCCGCGTCGCCGGAGGCGTTATCGACCGCGCCGTTAAAAATCTGATCTCCCGCCAATTCTGTGTGCCGCCCCAGGTGATCCCAATGCGCGCTGTAGATGATGTTCTCATCTTTTAGTTTCGGGTCGCCCCCGTCCAGCTTGCCGATCACGTTGTGTGACTTGAATGAGCGGAGTTGTTGTTTGATTTCAATCGTTGCTTTCGCGTTCAGCGGCACAGGGCGAAACGCTTTGGACACGGCGTTTTTTTTGAGGGCATCGAAATTTTGCCCGGAATCGGCCAGTAATTTTTTTGCGATATTGAGTGTAATCCAGGAGCGCACCTGGACCGCTCCCATGTTTTTGTCCGGTTCATCGAGTTCGAAATTTTCTTTGGCCCAGCTCGTTCTGATGACGGAGTAAGGATAGGCGGCCGGTTCGGTTTCGTGAATGATGACGGCTACAGCTGCGCCTTTTTCGGCGGCAATTTCATACTTGTAAGTCCAGCGACCGTAATAGGTCATCGCTCGTCCCTTGAACATTTTGTCATCAAGTTTCGACGGATCTTTTGGATCTGGAATTGGCGGATCATTAATCAACATCAAGATCGTCTTGCCCCGCACATCGACGCCCTTGTAATCGTCCCAGCCGTACTCGGGTGCGACGATGCCGTAACCGACGAAAACGATATCGGAATTGTCGATTTTGATGTCGTTCTGCAGCCGGGCGGATGAGGCGACAAAATCGTCTGGGAATTTGAGGTCTGTCGCGTGGCCGCCAACCGCGAGCGACATCTTCGGTTCGCTGACGATTCCGGCCAGCGGTACTTCCTGAACGTAGGTGCCGTTTGGGTTGCCCGGTTTTAGGCCTAACCGCTTGAATTGTTCGGTAATATAATTGACCGAAAGTTCTTCTCCTTTTGAGCCCGGAGCGCGCCCTTCAAACTCGTCCGATGAAAGCACTTTGATGTGGGCGAGCATGCCGTCGGGCGTAATCGCATCCAGGGCTGGTTTGAGGCGCTCCTCCGGTTTATCGGCGGCCAAAGCCGACATTATGGCGGTGGAAGCGATCATGAAAAACCAGCGCATCGTTTTCATCTGTCTTCTGTAGCGGCGGTCTCCAACCGTCGCAAATCCGGAGCTGGAGGGAGGCGCGCCGCTAGCCACGCCGTAACTGAAGGCGAAGGCCGGGTCGCGTCCCTAATTAAAAAAGAGGCAGGCGGAGCGCGTCTCTATGCATGGGAAGCGGGGAAACTCTGGAGGTGATAAAAGCAAACGCCGAACGCCCAACATCCAACGTCCAACGTCCAACGGGGAAGGGAAAGCCAAAGGCGGAAAGCGAAAAGCTGAAAACTGAAAGGGGGAGCTGGGGAAGTAAACGCTCAACCTCGAAAGCATTTCGGGGCCGTCCTACAAAGCCGGCGGCCGCCCAACGTGCAATGTTCAATTGGTAAGAAGCAAACCCTCACCTCAATCCTCTCCCTTCGGAAGGGAGAGGCAGGGGCATTACCGAGAAACGCCCAACCCCCCCAATTCATTCGGGGCCGTCCTGGCAGCGCGCGAGCATCGAACGCCGAACGTCGAACGTCCAATGGGAGAAGGGAGACGCCAAGCGATGCGCTCGCCATACAACGTAAAATGCGACCGTCCGTGTAAAGTGTCACCGCGCTTCGGGTAGAGGCGGGCCGGCGGGCTTTGTTTTCTCATCCGGGCTACCGATGCCGAGCTTCTTCAAGAATGGCTGGACGGATTGTTTCCGTCCCAGGAATTTTTCGATCGAGAGTGACACGTCTCGGGAATCACCTTGCTCGTAAATTTCGTGGCGCAGACGCAGCCCAGCATCGCGATCGAGGTAACGGTTTTTGGCTTTCTCAAAAACGGTTGCCATGTCCGCCGCGATCGCATCCGCCCAGGCGTAGCCATAATAACCGGCATCGTATCCGTTAAGATGTCCGAAATAGGTGACGAAGGTTGTGCTCGGCTCGATCGGCAGAAAAACCTTTTCCAGGATCGGGTTGGAAATGGCGACGCAATCGTAGGGCGCATTCTCGGGATGAACATCATGCAAGGCAAGATCGAGCGAAGCGAAAGCAAATTGCCGCCGATAAAACACGCCGGCGGTTGCGAGCTTGGCGTCACTCATTTTCTGAATAATTTCAGCCGGAATTTTTTTCGATGGATCCCGGTAATCCGCTGCAAAAGTGTCGAGCACGGTCTTGTCCCAAACCCAATTCTGGAGCATTTGCGATGGCGCTTCTACGAAATCGCCTGGGACATGGGCGCCGGCAAAACGCCCATAGTGCGCGCGGGTCGTGATCGAGTGCAGGGCGTGTCCAAATTCATGGAAAAGAGTTTCGACATCTGTGTGGGTCATTAATGACGGCTTATCTGCGCTAGGCGGGGGGAAGTTGCAAAGCAGGGCAACGGTCGGCCGCTGATATTTGCCGTTGGGCAAAAGTTTGCCGCCAATAATATCGAACTGGGCGAAGTGATTAAATTTTCCCTCGCGCGGGAACATATCGAGATAAAACATTCCGAGCGGCTCGCCTGTTTTCGCGTCAGTCACCACGAAGAGTTGAAGGTCGTTGATCCACTTATAGGGCACGCTGATCTGCTCAAAGTTTAAGCCGAAGTTGTTCTGATTAGTTTTGAACATGCCCTCGAGCACTTTTTGGAACGGGAAAA
>JBEEGU010000004.1:0-9740 GCA_041167025.1 Verrucomicrobiota bacterium | reverse complement strand
GGAATAATTGATCTGGCAAAAATCGAGTTTTTCGGCGCGAAGAATTTTTTCGACATCCCGGTAAGCGGCGGAGTTGTAATGAGTCACTCCGACGTACCGAATTCGTCCCTCCGATTTCCATTCCCGAATCGTTTCGAGTTGCGTCTCAACATCGACGAGGTTGTGAACCTGCATCAAATCGATCCGCTTCGCTTGTAGACGCGTAAAGGAACGTTCCATGGATTCGATGCCCGCTTGTTTTCCCCGCGTCCAGACTTTGGTGGCAAGAAATAGCGAATCCCGGAGCCCAAGGCCAGCCACAACATCGCCAACGACTTCCTCGGCCCGACCATACATGGGCGAAGAATCGATCGCCTTTCCTCCGAGCTTCACAAAAAGAGAAATCACATCATCGACCTGCTTCCGTTCCGCTGAGGCGGGATCAACATCGAATGTCTGCCATGTGCCAAGGCCGATGACAGGCAACTTTTCGCCGGACGACGGAATATCGCGGGATCGCATTGATGATGTTTCGCTTTTCGACTGTCCTGACGATGTGGTGATTGGCAGGACAAGGCCCAGCGCGCCGGCGCCGATTAATTTCGTCGCCTTGCGTCGGGTTAACATTTTGTCCTTACCAAAGGAATTTCACGCATCAGAACCCGACGAACAGAGAAGCCATGCGCTGCCGCGTCTTGGCATCGGGCAGGCGGCCCACTCCCGCCGCCATGTTATCTTCGAGGTGTTGTGGATTGTTTGTGGCAGGAATCACGCAAGTGACAGCCGGATGTGCCACAATCCATTTCAACAAAAATTGCGGCCACGACCGGCAATCGAATTCGGCAGCCCAAGCCGGAAGAGGTTTCTCGGCGATGACACGCAACACTCCGCCCCCACCGAAGGGACGATTGATGATGACCGCGATGCGAAGTTCCTGAGCGAGCGGCAAAATGCGTGCAGCCGCGCCACGCTCCACCAGCGAATAATTGATCTGCACAAAATCAGGCTTCCAAGTCCGCATTGCTTTTTCGACCTCGCCGAAGCCCCGCGCCTCCGAATGCGTGATTCCGGTGTAGCGAATTCGTCCCTTCGACTTCCATTCCCGAAGAGATCCCATCTGTTCGTCGATGCCGACTAGATTATGCACCTGCATCAGGTCGATCTTCCTGGTTTGAAAAAGGTCGACTGAGCGCTGCATCATCGCGATTCCATCTTGTTTGCTCTTGGTCCAGACCTTGGTCGCGATAAAAAGTGAATCGCGCAGATGTAATTTGGCAGTGAGGTCGCCGATCACTCCTTCAGCCCGGCCATACATTGGCGAGGAGTCGATCAGCTTCCCGCCATGCTTCACAAAAAGCGACAGCACTTCTCCGAGCGGCTTCAATTGGGGCGAACCCGGACCCACGTCGAACGTCGTGGCGCTGCCAAGCCCAATAACCGGAAGCTTCTCGCCGGATGAGGGAATGGAACGCAACAAGATCCCGGAGGATTCGCTGCGCGCCTGCGCTTGCGACGCCGCAATCGGAAACAGTAAACCAGCGGTGCCAGCGCCAATCAGGCGCGCTGCTTCGCGGCGAGTCAGAGCATTCGGCTGCGACACAAGGTGAATTATAGGGCGCTTGAATGAGACGCCAAGGCCCAATCCCTACCTGATTTGCATATTGAAGAGAATCTTAAATCTGTGTTCATAATCGCCGAGCAATGAATACATTCACTACCCGTCGTAAATTCATCAAAGTCTCCGCTACCACTGCCGGGGCCTTTGCTTTTTCGGCCAGATTGACATCGTTACTCGCCGACACGCCAGTGAAGCCTTTGCGCATTCTCATCCTCGGCGGAACCGGATTCACCGGGCCGTACCAGATCCAGTACGCGCTGAGTCGCGGTCACAAGATTACGACATTCAACCGCGGCAAATCTCACCCCGGCGAATTGCCAAAAGAAGTCGAGCAACTCGTGGGTGATCGTAATGGCCAGCTCGATGCGCTGAAAAACCGGCAATGGGATGTGGTGATCGATAATCCTACTTCAGTCCCGGTATGGGTGCGTGATGCGGCGCAAATATTGAAAGGCAACGTCGACCGTTATGTCTTCATCTCGACCATCTCTGTATATGCCGACACCAGCAAGCCTGGCACCGACGAGAGCGGGCCGTTGGCGCAGTACAAAGGTGCCGACCCGATGAAGGAAACCCGCGAAAGCCTCATTGCCTCAAAATTTGCGCTTTACGGACCGCTCAAAGCGCTTGCGGAAGCGGAAGCGGAAAAATGGTTTCCGAAGAAAACGTTAATCATTCGTCCCGGATTGATCGTCGGGCCGCGTGACGAAAGCGACAGGTTCACCTACTGGCCGGTCCGGGTCGATCGCGGCGGCGAAGTGCTGGCGCCGGGGGAGCCGGCCGATGCAGTGCAATTCATTGATGGCCGCGACTTGGCCGAGTGGACAATCCGCATGGTCGAGCAGGGCGAAATCGGAATTTTCAACGCCACTGGTCCGACGAAAAAGCTGGGCATCGGCGAGATGCTTGAAGGCATGAAGAAAGCAGAGAATTCCCAAGCGAGGTTCACTTGGGTGAATGCGGATTTTCTCGAAGCACAGAAGGTCGCGCCCTGGTCGGATATGCCGGTTTGGATTCCACCGCGCGGCGAAGAAGCAGGCGCGACCCAAATCAGCAACCAGCGCGCGATCGCGAAAGGATTGACCTTTCGACCGCTGGGCGATACCGCGCGGGACACGCTGGCCTGGTTCAAATCACAACCGGCTGAACGTCAGGCTAAACTGAAAGCTGGTCTGACCGCAGAACGAGAAGCGGAAGTTCTCGCGGCGTGGCACAAACAAAAGAAATAAATTCTTGTCACTCCGAACAGCGAAGACGGCGAGAACCCCCACTTATGCGGAAAACGTCACACGAGTAGGAGAGGTCTTTCGCTTACGCTCAGAATCACGACCGTATTGATATGAAGCGCCTTTTCGCCAAGATCGTTGACGTAAAGCCGGAAGAAGTCCGTGCACTTTGGCTCGGCTTCCTTTTCAACTTCGTCGTCCTCGGCGGCTATTACGTCATCCGCCCGATTCGCGACAATATCGGCGCGGAAGGGCTGGAGAATCTCTCGTGGATGTTCACCGCCACGCTCGTGACCATGCTGATCGCGAACACGCTTTTTTCCGCCATCGTCGCGCGCATGTCGCGGCGAAAGTTCATTCCCATCGCTTATCGCTTCTTCATCGCCAACCTCGTCATTTTCTACCTGCTCATGCGTACGCTGCCTCCCCAGCAAAACGTCTGGGTCGGCCGCGCCTTCTACGTCTGGGTCAGCGTCTTCAATCTTTTCGTCGTCACCGTTTTCTGGGCGTTCATGACTGATCTCTTCAACAGCGACCAGGGCAAGCGGCTGTTCGGATTCATCAGCGTTGGCGGCACGCTTGGCGGGATCGTAGGCGCGCTTGCCACCGCCTCACTGGTCAAAACAATCGGCACCTTCAATTTGCTTCTCATCTCCGCGCTCATGCTCGAAATCGGCGCCCAATGCGTCAAATTTTTTCCAAGCGATGTCAGAGCAAAGAATCCATCCGCTCCGACGGGACAAGATCGACAAGTCGTCGAGGAGGAAAAACCGATCGGTGGCGGCATCTGGTCGGGAATTTCACAAGCGTTCCGTTCGCCTTATTTGTTAGGCATCTGCGCCTTCATGCTGTTCCACGCGATCACGTCGACCTTGGTGTATTTTCAACAGGCCGACATTACGTCGCATCAATTCCACGATCGGGCCACGCGCACGGCGTTTTTCGCGTGGGTCGATCTTTCGGTCAACGCGCTCACGATTGTCATCCAGATTTTCCTGACCGGTCGATTGCTGAAATGGCTAGGCGTCGGCATGACTCTCGCGCTGTTACCCGTCATCAGCTTGATCGGTTTCCTTTGGATCGGCTTCGCGCCGGTGCTTTCGTTCCTGGTCGTTTTCCAAACATTGCGACGGGCCGGAAATTATGCGGTTTCTCGTCCCGCCCGAGAAGTGTTGTTCACGGTCTTGCGGCGCGAGGACAAATACAAAGCCAAAAGTTTTATGGACACGTTCGTTTATCGCGCCGGCGACCAGATTGGTGCCTGGTCTTATCCGGTCTTGAAATGGTTCGGCCTTGGCCTGACCGGAATCTCTTTCGTCGCAGCCCCTCTCGCCGCTGTCTGGTTGATGCTGAGTCTCTGGCTCGGTCGCAAACAAGTTGCGATGGCGAAAGCTCAGACGACACATTAGCTGATGCGCGCGTTCCTCTTTGCCTTTGTCGCCGGGTTCGTTTCACTCTGTCCCCTGATCGGAGCTGAGCCGTCGGCGAAATTCATTACGCCGGGCGAAAATCTCGTGATCGACAATATTCCGCCAATTCCGGCCGATGTTGTCGAACAAGTTGGCCGTTACACCGAGTCACGCGCGGCCGCTTTCCAGGATTGGAATGCGAAACGGCCGGAAATGTTAATCACGACGCGTTTCGCCGATACGAACCAGCTCCATCGAATCAGCATGCCCGGCGGCGCGCGCACGCAACTGACGTTTTTCCCCGATCGCGTTGACAGCGCGTCGTTCGAACCCACCACTGGCGATTACCTGATTTTTTCCAAAGGAGCAGGTGGAAACGAATTCAATCAGAATTTCCGTTACGAAATTGCCACCGGCGACGTGACCCTTTTGACTGACGGAAATTCGCGGAATTCTGCGCCCACCTGGAGCCACCAGGGTGATCGTATTGCTTATACGTCAACCCGCCGCAACCGCGCGGACACCGATATGTATGTGCAGTCACCGCTTGATCCCAAGACCGATCGCATGCTCGCCGAAGTTAAAGGAGGCGGCTGGGAAGTGCAGGATTGGTCACCGGATGACAAACAACTGTTGGTGCTCGAACAAATCTCAATCAACGAAAGTTACATTTGGTTGTTCAATGCCGAGACCGGCGAAAAAAAAGAACTGATCCGGCGTTCCGCACCCGGCACTGACACCGTTTTCTATGCGCACGCGCGGTTCGCCAAAGACGGGAAGGGAATCGTTGTTACGACCGATCGAGATTCGGAATTTCAACGGCTGGCCTACATCGATATCGCGAGTGGCAAGCACACTTATCTTCTCCCCGATGTGAAATGGGATGCAGACGACTGGGATTTGAGCGACGACGGCAAACAGCTCGCTTACACCCTCAATGAAAGTGGGAACAGCACGCTGCACGTGATCGATCTGATCATGAGCGGCGGCATCCCCAGCGCTTCAACCCCGCGCGAACCGATTTCCAACCCTGCGCTGAAGAACGTTGTCATAAATGGTCTGCGATGGAGTCGCAAAGCCAATACTCATTTGCTTGCCTTCAACGTCGCCGGCGCGCGCTCGCCCTCCGATGTTTACAGCTGGGACACGGTCACGAATTCCATGGCGCGATGGACGGAAAGTGAGACCGGAGGCATTCCTGCATCACGCTTTGCCGAACCGGAACCCGTCCGCTGGAAAAGTTTCGACGGCAAAGAAATCACCGGCTTTCTCTATCTGCCCGAAAGAGGCAGATTCCCCGGGCTCCGACCGGTCATCATAAACATTCATGGCGGACCCGAAGCACAATTTCGCCCGGTTCATCTTGGCCGGAACAATTACTTCATCAACGAGCTTGGTTGCGCCATGCTTTTCCCGAACGTGCGCGGTTCCGCCGGCTATGGCAAAACATTCGTCAAACTGGATAACGGTTTCAATCGCGAGGATTCCTACAAAGATATTTCGTCGCTGCTCGACTGGATCAAGACGCGGACCGACCTCGATCCCGCTCGTATCATGGTTACTGGCGGATCCTATGGAGGGCATATGACTCTCGCCGTCGCCTATCACTACGCGGACCGTATTCGTTGTGCGCTCGACGTTGTCGGGATTTCGAACCTGAAGACGTTTCTAGAACACACGGAAAGCTACCGGCGGGATCTGCGTCGCGCCGAATACGGCGACGAACGCGATCCAAAGATGGCCGAGTTCATGGATCGAACGGCGCCGCTTCATAATGCGGCGAAGATCATCAAGCCGTTGTTCGTGGTGCAAGGCGCGAATGACCCGCGGGTACCGAAAAGCGAGGCCGATCAAATCGTCGATACACTCAAGAAACAGAAGACTCCGGTGTGGTATCTCATTGCCAAAGACGAAGGTCACGGGTTCGCGAAAAAGAAAAACGCTGATTACCAATTCTACGCGACGGTCCAATTCATCCGGGAATATTTATTAAAATAGAAATGGACGGACGAGGTTGCGGACGGGAACCAACCGCATCACCGTAAAGATATGGCAACAAGAACTGGATCGGCTGTTTGGGAAGGCACATTAAAACAGGGCAAAGGCAACGTGAAACTCGGAAGCGGAGCTTTTGAAGGTCCCTACTCATTTTCGTCACGCTTCGAAGAGGGCAAAGGCACAAACCCCGAGGAACTCATCGGCGCCGCCGAGGCTGGTTGCTATTCGATGGCTCTCTCGGCAAACTTGGAGAAAGCTGGGCATCCAGCCAAGCGCATCAGCACGGTTGCCACAGTGAAGCTCGAATTAATCGGTGGCGGTCCCAAGATTACTTCGATTGACTTGAAAACCGAAGCGGAAGTTCCCGGGATTGACGAAGGAAAATTCCACGAGACCGCCGAACAAACTAAAAAGACATGTCCGGTTTCAGTAGCCTTGGCCGGAACACAAATTAATCTCGACGCCAAACTGATCAAAGGTTGAGCGGAGACAACTGCGGACATTTCTCAATCATAGCGGGTCAGCAAAGCAACGCTGCCCGAACCAGGTAGGGACGGCTCTCCGAGCCGTCCGCACGCTTGGTGCCAAAGCGAACAGGAACGGCCGTTGAGGAAAATGGAGCCGTGCGAGACAGACGAGCCGCCCGAAGGCCCGAGAGAGCGGGAGCGAACGAGTCAAACGTCCCTACCTGAAGCGGTCGCGGATTATCAAGGAGCGGCGGCTGCCAAGCCGCCGAATTATCCGTAGACCGGCGGTTAGAAACCGCCGCTCCTTGTTAGCCGCTTATTAAACAGAGGGCTCTTTCGCGGCGCGCGGAAAGCAAGACCGCCCGCTGCCGCTAACGACGCGCTAACCCTTGCTGTAAATCCCGAGCAGTGGGCGCGGCGAAGGAATTTTCGAGCGGAAATCGCTGACGAAGCCGGTCTTTGTTCGGATTTCCACGTGACCGGCCGCTTTGCTCGCGCCGTAGACGAGCACTGAGCCGACGGGAGCTTTGAAAGGATCACGTCCCGGCAATTTTTTGAACCCGTAGGCATTGACCAGTTCATTGCCGGCTTCTTTGGCGTAGGCGGTTTTCGGATAGGAAGCGACTGCGCCTGAGGCCAGCAATGCCTCTTTAACGTATTGCCAGCAGCGGGACCGCGAATGGGCATGCGCACGTTCATCGGCAATAGTGGCCGCGCGACGAAGTTTCGGATCGGTGTGCGCATCGATCTTCGCGAATGGATAGACGATCTTCTTCGCCTGATATTTGGCCACAATCTCCGCAGACTGCGCTTTGCCGGTCGCATCTTTGAAATGAAACTCCGGTTTGGCGGCGGTCGAGTTCGCTCCAAGCGCACTCGCACTGAGTGCGCAAAAGAAAACGGTTACAGCAGAACGGGGGGTAAAATTCAGCATGAGGAGCGCGCCATATCGAGCAGATCGACTGCCTTCGCAACCTTTTTCTTCAAAAACTACCTCGTTTTTCATGCTTAGCCTTCTATGGGCGGAAGGCCTACGTTCTGATTTTCGGACAAATCGCTTCAGCTGACATCTAAATTTTTTCCTATATAACAGTTATAAGTTATTAGTTCCACAACCTTAGCTACTTAGGATATAACTTACTAGTCCGAACTGGACTGGCACAAAAACGGCTGTAAATAGGTCACCGATGAAAACGTTAAACGCGCACCTTCGCGCTGCCACTTCCCGGCAGGCCGCATAATCGCGCGTTTGATCTCGCCAAGTTGGAGCCCGCTTCGCGGCACCCCAGTGGTTGAATCACCGGCCCAATAACCCGGATTTTTACCCAACCGAATTTATCAAATTGAACTCACTTATGAAACCAACACCTCAAGACACTGCCCAAGACCCCTCAGCCCGCTACGACCGTGACCCGCAGCGATCCGCTCATGCGGAGCTCCTCACCGATTACTCATACCAGGCCACGGCTCAAGCGATCGAAACTAGCGCAGCCGTTGCCGAAGTACAATCTTCCGAAGTCCGAACTTTTCGTCACATCAGCCGGGATTTCTTTAACGGCGAAGCGCATCGCGAATACATCAAAGAGGCATTTTTGTTTCTCGGAATCTCAGGCGTGGCCGCATGGCCCCTCAGCGTCGTAGTTCATCAATTGACGCAATGGGTGATTAGTCCGCCGCCCGGCGGCATCTGGTAGGTCGACGCTAAAGAGATTGTAGAGCTGCTGGTGCCAAGCACCTGTTTTTTTGACAGGCGGTTGGCACAACCGCCTCTACAATTTCAGCGTGTCCTGCTCCGCTACAGGAGCGAGGTTTCCGAACTTCTTTACCAACTCGTCGAGTTTGGCGATGTAGTAGTCGATATTTTCGTCGCGGTTTTGCGGATCGAACTCCATGGCCAGTTTAGCCGCCTCATAGGCCGGAACCTTCTTCGGCGTCGCCTTAACATAGTAGCTGATCTGATCCCCTGGCCGATAATGTCGACCGCTGGCAAGCGCCAGCTCATAGGCGGCAGCGCGATTGCGCGCTGCGTCTGCGATCTTTTGCCGATATTTTTCCAGCGAATCCTGCAACGTGTCGGTCTTCATCAGCATGTCGATGTTCCACTCACGCCCCCGAATTTTCTTTTCAAATTCATCGCGTAAGGCCCCGATCGCGTCCGCTTTTCCTTGCATAAGCAATCGGATCAGTTCCTCCAGAAAAACGCGCTGGAATTTTTCCAACCCTCGCGATTTGAGTGCGCCGCCCTTGATAATGACCTCGCCATCCCGGGTCAAAAGCGCGTAATTTTTTGCCTTGTAGCTGAACATCGCTTCAAAGTTCTCGTCGAACTCGACTTCGATGCCGGGAGGCAATTCCTTGGCCAGACCGGCGCGCAAATCGTCGATCGTAGCAACCGCATCTTGCGACGTTCCTCTCGACACACTGCTCGAAGCCGCGTCCGCTTTGGGGGCAACGAAATAAATTCCGTCGGTGTCTACTTCGATCACTTGTGCGCCTTGCGCGCTCAGCCAATCGATCATTTTCTTCAGCAGGTCGCGACCGATCTGAGTGACACGCGCCGCTGCATCGAAATCGGCGAAATTTCCCTGCGCAAATCCAAGATACCCGTAGAAGCTGTTGATCAGAATCTTGAACGTGTTCTGGAGTGCATGAAAATGGCGCGCCTGAGCGACGTCGTTTTTCTTCTCGGCTGCGCGCATGTCCGCTTTGGTCTCAAGGCGAAATGTGCGCAGATCGGTCAGCAAATGCCGGAAGATTTGCAATCGATCGCTTGTCGGAAAGCAATCGAACTGGAGCATGACCGACGGATAAAGCGATGCCACGTCGCAATGCCAGACGTTGCGCGCCACGCCCGTGAAAAAAATGTCGGTGTAACCGCCCTCGAACGGGCGCACCATCGGCATCTCCGGGATGGAATGGCGTTGCCGAAAATATTCCCGCAGAAAAAGCGCATTGATACGCGTCGCATTGCCGCGCACGATTACGTCTTGATAGTTGTACGGAAAAATCTGAGCTTGGATAAAATAGCTCGGACTCAATAGCT
>JBEEGU010000003.1:0-5017 GCA_041167025.1 Verrucomicrobiota bacterium | reverse complement strand
GTCGGCATGTAAATCGATTACTGCTTCTCCTGGCAAAGCTTCTGGAAGCGCGGATTATTCCGAAGCGGATCGAACATCGGATCGAGCCGGACATGGCCGATCTCGAGTCGGAGAGTGTTTTCAGATTCAGCGGCCACAGTTTCCTATTGGTTAGGCCCAATCAGTTCCTGACCAATAAGGAGTTGTTGGAACCACGATCGCTCCCAATTGGATCCCAGACCGGATAGAACTCGAGTTGAGAATCGTTCGCATTGCCTTCCGCCATATTCCGCTAGTTATACATCACCTTCGGTTCCGGGCTTGCGAGGATTTTCTGAAAACGCGGATCGTCGCGAAGCGGATCCCAATCAGGAGAAGATCGTAGCTCCTGTAACCCTACGCCGCGCGGCGTCGTAAGTAGTCGCTCGATCAATGGAATGGCCAGGTCACGCTCCCCAAGCCGGGCGCAGATGAGGGCAAACATATTGCTGATATCGACTCCGTAATACGCATCTTTGGATTCCGGTAGTAGCTCCAGCGCGCGTCGGCCTTCGCGTAGCGCATCTTCTTTCCGTCCGAGGCCGGCGTAAACAATTCCTAATTGCCCGTGCCGGCTGGCAGTATTGGGATGTTCTTTGACTTCGTTCTCCGCCTGTGGGAGCGCTGCTTCGAACAAGGTCTTCGCTCGCCCTGAATCTCCGCGCGCGGCTGCGATACAACCTTGCAGGAAAGACTTGGCGACCGGTGCGCCCCACGGATCTTCGATAACTGTAAGTGGACTTCGCTCGAGCGCTTTCTCGGCCGCGTCGAAATCATGTAATAACATGCAAGCTTGGTAGCGGAGCAGAGTGAAGAGACCGCCCGGATCTAAGTCAGCCGGCACTTCCGCCATGGCCTGTTGTAAGAGCGAGCCATCACCGGTGCCGAAGAAGTGTGGGAAGCCGACCCGAATTTTAAATTCGGCCACCTGCTGCGGAGACCCAGTTAATGCCAGGGCGAGACAGCGCCGTTCCGTCTCTTCACCCGCTCTCCAGTTATGCAGATCTTGATAAGTGCCGCTAAGCCAGCCGAGCGAGAGAAGGTTGCGCGGATCGAGCGAAGCCGCCCGCTCCACCTCGGCGAGACCTTCACGCCAACGTCCCTGCCGCCGATGCATTAAGCCAATGCGCCGAATGAGGGTGGAATTGTTAGGCATGGTGCTGCGCGCAATCTCGTATTCCTTTTGTGCCGCTTCATAATTGAGATCGATGCGGTCGAAGTACAAACCTAGCGCCTCATGTGCTTCCCCCATGTTTGGATTAAGCCGGAGTGTCTCCTGGATTTCCGTCCAGGCTCTGGTCTTGAATTCGGGCCGAGGCTCAAAGACCAGAAAGAGGCTAAGTGTCAGGTTAGCTACTCCGACGCGCGCGACCGCGAACTTTGGATCGAGTGCCACAGCTTTTTCCAGAAAGGCTTCTGCTTCTTCCCACGGCCCGCGGAGATCCGAGGCCTGGTTAAGAACTTCCAAGGCCCGAAGGTAGAGTGCATAGGCTTCGGGGTTATCTGTAGGTCTTTCATCGAGGCGCGCTTTTTCCTCGGGAGTAAGAGCCGCGCGCAAGGCCGACGCGATCTCGCTCGCGACTTGACTTTCCACGGCGAGCACATCGATCAATTCACGGTCATAGGTCTCCGCCCACAAATGCGCGTCGCTGGTCGCCTTAATTAGCTGCACGTTCACTCGAATCCTCTCGCCCACCTTCTGCACGCTGCCTTCCAGGATGGTCGCGACTCCTAACTGCTTTGCGATTTCCGCTAAGTTATTCGGCTTACTCTCGTAATGCTTGGTTGAGGTTCGTGAGATAACTTTGAGCGCCGCGATTTTCGACAAGCGGGTGAGGATTTCATCCTGTATGCCGGTAGATAAAAAGGCGTTGGCCGGATCATTGATAAGGTTTTCGAAGGGAAGGACGGCCACACTTTTGTCGGGAATCAGACTGGCTGCTTTTCTCACCAGCTCCTCCTGGCCAAGTTGTCCGGACATCCGGTAAGCGATGATCGAGGCGGCAATTGCCACGGCCAGGGCCGCGAGAAACGTCACCACCAGCAGCCTCCACTTTCGTCGGGCGCGCTTTTTTTCTAACTCGGACGCGCTTGTCTGTTCCTGACGTTGCGCTGCGATCTTCTGCGGAAGCGCAGCATTCCCGAAATCCTTGCCGTGAAAGTTTACCACTGCCAGGCGAAGACCGTGTTTCACTTCTACCTCGCCCAGATCGTGTAAGTCCGGTTGCCAGCGGCCGTACTGCCCGAGGTCATCGGCGGTGCGCTTGGACAAGAGAATATGACCGGCATCTCCGCAATCCATTACGCGCTGCGCGATATTGATTCCGGCACCAGCGACATTGGAACGTTCATTCACGTCGGCGACTTGATCGACTGGACCGGTATGGATACCCATCCGCAACTCAAGTTTTGGGTCGGCCTGATCTGCTTTGGCGAGCTCAATTGCGCAACGCACCGGCGCATCAGGGCTGGTAAAAAATGCCAGCGCCATCCCATCACCGGTTGGAAGGCGAATCAGCTTCCCGGCTGCCTCGGCCGCGCGGCATTCCTCGGTCTGCCGTACGATCTCATTCAGCTTCCTGACCAGCGCGGTCTGCTCATTCGTCAACCGTTTCGAGTAGCCGACGATGTCGATAAAGAGCACGTGCGCTAGCTCAAGATGTGAATCGTTCGCGTCAATGACGCTCATGCGCCCTCGTTATAATTACCTTGCGCCGTAAACTCGATAGGATTCTTCTAAGCTGGGCTTTGTCTGCGTCAGTCGCGAAACACGTTTAAGCACGCGAGTCGGGCGACATTCCAGCGGATAGTGTTCCAAATTTTCCGCGACATGTTGAACGGAAACGGGTTCACGGCTGCTTCTCCTGGCAGAGTTTCTCGAAACGCGGATCGCCGCGAAGATTATCCCAATCGGGATCGAGCCGCAGCAAGGCCGGTGTCACCACTGGCGGGCCATAGGGGATGTTGACCAAGTGCTGAAGCGCCGTGATCGCGTCGTCCTTGTCGCCGAAATGCGCCTCGATTCGCGCCAGCAGTTCTTCGCGGCTCGGGCCCGTGTAGGTATTTTTCGATGTTGGATCCACCGCAATCGCGTTCCGCGCCAACTCGAGTGCCCTGGTTTTGTTGCCTAGCCACGTCTCCGTCCAAGCCATGCTGCCGATGAGGTTGGCGCTGTTGGGTTGTTCGCGCAGTCCAGCTTCCAAGGTCGCACGCGCCTGCTGATAAGTCTGCGTTGCTGCGTCGGCGTCCCCGGCGTGCCTTTCCAAGTCAGCCAGGTTGTCCTGAAATGAACCGAGCGAAGCACGAAGCGCCTCTGGTTTGGTTAGCTGCGCTTTCAACATCGCAATTGCAGGCTCATACTTGCGTAAAAAAATCGCGTTGCTCGGCACGATTTGAAAATACCAGTCGTCTGCGTCAGCGGGCGTGACCCCGTCGAGCAACGTCTGCGCCTGCTCGAAGTCTCCTGTCATTTGGTAAGTCGTGGCCAGAATCGCGGTGACGGTGGAATTTTGCGGACTGAGATTGCGCGCTCGCTCGAGAAGCTTGCGCGCCGAAACCACATCGCGCCTTCCCACATCGGTAAGCGAAGCGTCGCCGAGCAGGAAAACGTTCTGGGGATCGAGCTCGATGGCCTGTTTGTAATATTGGTGGCTTTGCTCCCATTGACCGTGTTTGCGCGCCAACGCCCCAAGGCATTCGGCCGCGAACGCATTGTTCGGGAAGCGTTGCCGCACCGCTTCGAAGCGGGTTTTGGCGGCTTCATAGTTTTGCTCGAAATAGGACTGATAGACTCCCTCGGCCAACTGCGTCTCAGCCAGGTGAGGGGCCAGCCTGACCGCATTTTCGACTGCCCGCCGCGCCGCCTCCCGCCGCTGCGGCGTCTGCTCAAAGTTCCAATAAGCCAAACCGTCTTGCCGAACCAATTGCGCCCAAGCCAGCGCAAACTGAGGATCGAGCCGCGTCGCTTCTTCAAACGCCTCAATAGACTTGGTTATGTTTGTCTGAAATCCATCGATTCGCCCTTGGAAAGCGAGACCGCGCAGGTAGGCATCATAAGCCAGAGGATTGGAAGTTGGCTTAATCGCTAACGATTCCTTTTCGCTGCCGGTAAGTTTTGCGTTTAGCTGCTCAGCGATGGCGGTGGCTACTTCGCCTTCCACGGCAAAAACATCATCAAGCTTGCGATTATAACTCTCGGCCCAGAGGTGCTCATCATTGCTCACGCGAATGAGCTGTACATTGACGTGCACGGCATTCCCGATTTTCTGCACGCTGCCTTCGAGCAAATTCGCCACGCCGAGCTGCTTTCCCACCTCGCGCAAATTATCCGGAGCGCTCTTATATTTTTGTGTCGAAGTGCGAGAGATCACTTTTAGAGCAGCGATCTTGGAGAGCCGGGTGAGGACTTCGTCCTGGATGCCATCAGCGAAGTAGGCGTTCTCCTTGTCGCTGCTCAGGTTTTCGAACGGGAGAACCGCGATCGATTTGAGGCTCGCTGTCGGCTGGGAGTCGTTAGGCTCCGGCGTGATGCCCGAGTGGGCGGTGGTGGCGACGGTCGCGCCTGGACCCGGAGTCGCAGCCGGTTTGCCGCGCAGAAATTGGAACGCGAACAACCCCGCCGCGATTACCGCCACCACGATGGTGATTCCGATCAGTTTTCGCCCGGTGCGCGGCGTGATGGATTCGTTAGGATCAACCTCGTCCGCGCGCTTAATGCCTTCCAGTGTTAATTCAAAGGCCCAGGCCAGAATGAGCGCGACGGGGAAGCCGAAGATGATGACAATGATAAATATCTTCATCACCCATGGCGGCGCGTCGAAAGCCGGAAAGAAAATCGACGCCGCCTGAATCAACAGCCATGAGACGATCGCATACGCGACCGCGACCTTGTAAACATTGCGCCGCTTCAGTTCGGAAAAGAAATTGCGCGGGTTCATTTGGACGGAGTGGACACATCCTTGGGCGCTAACCCAGCGACGATTTTTTGAAAACGGGTTTC
>JBEEGU010000002.1:0-3212 GCA_041167025.1 Verrucomicrobiota bacterium | reverse complement strand
ATTACTTGCGAACCCGGAGGGAAAGCTTGCTCGCCTCGATTCGTGACAAGGGACAGCTGGATGAAGCCCTGGAGGGACAACTGAAGGCCACTCTCGATGAATTTAAGGTGACCTGGCAATGAGTCTTTCGATCAATCATCGGTAATCCGCTCCCAACTTTTTCTAAATGGCAAACACACAGGATATTCGCCGCCGGATCAAGTCGATCCGAAACACGGCGCAGATCACCAAGGCAATGCAGATGGTGGCCGCTTCCAAGATGCGGCGGGCCCAGCAAAGTGCTCTGGCCGGCCGGCCTTATGCCGGCTTGATGAACCGGGTGCTCGTTTCATTGCAACAGCGCACCGATCACAAATTGCATCCTCTTTTAGAGGTGCGACCCGTCCGAAAAGAGCTGGTCATCATTATTAGTACCGACAAAGGATTGGCTGGCGCAATAAACACCAATCTCCTGCGGGAAGCGGCCCGGTTCGAAGCGGAAAAAACAGTTTACGTCGTCTCCGGCCGCAAGGCCCGGCAGTTCGTTGCCCGCACGAAGCGCGAGTTCCTGGCTGATTTCGAATTGAAAGACGCTCCCTCATTTGTGGATACGAAGGCGATTGCGAAATTTTGCACCGAGAAATTTTTAAGTGGCGAAGTGGATAAGGTTTCGGTCGTCTACACCCATTTCATCAACACGATCAATCAACGGCCGGTTGTTGAAACATTGCTGCCGATCACGCGTTTCGATCTGATGGCAGGGGATGCCGGTCAGCCCGCCGAACCCGGGACGGATCCGATGGTGGGCTATCTTTTTGAGCCGAACGCAGAAGGGGTGCTCGACATCATGCTTCCGTACTATCTCCAGTATCAGGTTTACCAGATGATTCTCGACGCCCGCGCTTCCGAGCACAGCGCGCGAATGGTGGCGATGAAAAATGCAACCGACAATGCCAAAGAGTTCATCAAGGATCTCACCCTCGAATACAACAAGATGCGCCAGGCTAGCATTACGACGGAGTTGCTCGAGATCGCCACCGCGCAAATGGCTCTCGGCTCTTAATGCAAATTTATGAATAAAGGAAACATCGTTCAGGTCATCGGTCCCGTGGTGGACGTGGAATTCCCGCCGGAGCAGAAGTTGCCCAGCATCTATAACGCTCTCGAACTGGAGTACGAAGTCACCGGTAACCCGACCAAGCTCACTCTGGAAGTGCAACAGCATCTTGGCGAGAATTGGGTTCGTTCCATCGCCATGTCCTCGACGGAAGGCCTTAAACGCGGCATGAGCGTGACCGACACCGGCGGTCCGATCACCGTTCCAGTAGGCGAAGGCGTTCTGGGTCGACTGTTTAACGTCACCGGAGATCCGGTGGACAACCTCGGGCCCGTAAAATTCACCAAGCGTTATCCGATTCATCGGAAGGCTCCGGATTTAATGGATCAGGACACGAAAGCTTCCATCCTCGAAACCGGGATCAAGGTCATCGATTTGGTTTGCCCCTTTTCCCGGGGCGGCAAAGTCGGTGCTTTCGGCGGCGCTGGAGTTGGTAAAACCGTTATCATTCAGGAGCTGATCAATAACATCGCCATGAAACACGGCGGGTTCTCAGTCTTTGCCGGGGTGGGGGAACGCAGCCGTGAAGGAAATGATCTTTACCGGGAAATGACGGAAGCAGGTGTCATCGACGAGAAAGACCTGAGCAAGTCAAAGGTGGCCCTCGTTTATGGGCAGATGAACGAACCGCCCGGGGCGCGCTTGCGTGTTGCTCTTTCTGCGCTTGCCATGACCGAATATTTCCGGGACGAACGCAATCAGGACGTGTTGCTGTTCATCGACAATATCTTTCGTTTTTCGCAAGCGGGTTCGGAAGTATCAGCGTTGCTCGGGCGCACTCCCTCGGCCGTTGGTTATCAACCGACGCTGGCCGCGGAAATGGGCGATCTGCAGGAACGGATTACTTCGACCAAGAAAGGCTCGATCACTTCGTTCCAGGCGGTCTATGTACCTGCGGACGATCTGACGGACCCGGCTCCCGCGAACACGTTCGCGCACCTCGATTCGACCATCGTGCTGGAGCGTTCCATTGCAGAGCTGGGCATCTATCCGGCGGTTGATCCGTTGGCTTCGACCTCAAAATCGCTCGCGCCCGAAGTGGTCGGCGATGAGCATTACGAAGTCGCGCGCGGCGTGCAGCGCGTCTTACAACGCTACCGCGATTTACAGGACATCATTGCGATTCTCGGGATGGACGAGTTGAGTCCGGAAGACAAATTATCAGTCTTACGCGCTCGAAAAATCCAACGATTCCTCAGTCAGCCGTTTCATGTTGCTGAAATTTTCACCGGCTCGAAAGGGCAGTACGTTTCCATCGCGGACACGGTACAAGGCTTCAAGGAAATCCTTGAAGGGAAGCACGATGAAGTTCCGGAACAGAATTTTTATATGAAGGGAACGATCGACCAAATTAAGGAAAGTTGAGGGTTTGGAGTTGAGAGGAATTTCCCAATTCTTTTGCTCTTTCTCTCAACCATCACCTCTCAGCCAACAACTTCCGTAAAATAATGCCTACACTTCGACTCGAAATCGTTACGCCAGAAACAAAGGCGTACTCGGAAGACGTGGACATGGTGACATTGCCCGGCTCCGAAGGAGAGCTTGGTGTCTATCCGCTACACGTTCCTGTCCTAACGACGTTGAAGCCTGGAGAACTGCGGATTTTGAAAAATGGTCAGGAGACGCTGATGGCCATCGGCGAAGGCTTCGTCGAAATCAAGGCCGACGCTGTTTCTATTTTGACCGATATGGCTTTGGGATCTGAGCAGATCGATGCTGCCGCAGCGGAAGCGGCGGTGGAACGCGCCCAGGCGGCCATGAAAGAAGATCACACCTCGGAAGAGGTCGCGGCCATCCAGGCATCGTTGCAAAAGGCGCTTGCGCAGCTGCACGTTAAACGCCGGCGCCGTCCTGGATAGGAATGTAGAAGCGGCATCTTGCCGCTTGAGATAGACTAAAAAGCGGCCGGAAGCCGCTTCTACCATGCAAATCCCGGAGTCGCTTGGAATCATCGCCGGTAATGGCGTCTATCCGAAAGAAATCGCCCAAGCGGCGCGCCGGGCAGGAGTAAAAAAGATTGTCGCCGCCGCGTTCACCAACGAGACCGACCAAACGCTCGTCGAACGCGTTGACGTGATCGAATGGCTTCGTGTGGGTCAACTGAGCCGGCTGCTAA
>JBEEGU010000001.1:0-4685 GCA_041167025.1 Verrucomicrobiota bacterium | reverse complement strand
CGCGCGTCGTCGTGGCCACGCTCGAGACCCAGCGCGGTCGGTTTCTTCGCGGGCAAGGCCCAGCTCTTCTGGTGATCGACGAATTTCAGATGCTCGGCGATCCGATGCGCGGGGTGCATTACGAGTTGGCCGTCGCGCTCGCGCCCAAACACACTCAACTTTTGTTGCTCAGCGGCAGCGTCGCAAATCCGAAGGACGTCGTGCATTGGCTTCAACGCATCGGACGTGCTGCTGTCTTGATCGAACATCGCGAACGCCCAGTTCCGCTCGAGGAACGCGACCTCAGTTCGATGCCCGATTCGCAATTTGTGCAGTCACGGCATTTTTGGCCGCGCATGATCGGGCGAGCCATGCGCGCAGAGCTTGCTCCGATTTTGCTTTTTGCGCCTCGCCGCGCGGCCGCCGAACAAATCGCCCAAGCCATTGCCTCCGCGGTGCCGGTGCGCGATCCGTTGCGCCTTACGGCTGCCCAGGAATCCATCGCGGGCAAACAATTAACAAAGTTATTGCGAAACCGTATTGCCTATCATCACAGTGGATTGAGTTATGCCGCGCGCGCGGGACTTGTCGAAGCGTTCGCCAAATCCGGGCAGCTCAATGTGGTTGTGGCAACAATGGGACTGGCTGCTGGCATTAACTTTTCCATGCGATCTGTCGCTGTCACGGATAGACGTTATTTTGCCGGCAATTTCGAGCGACAGGTAGAAGCGGACGAGCTTTTGCAAATGTTCGGGCGCGCGGGCCGGCGCGGATTGGATGACACCGGTTATGCGCTGTTCACTCAGGATCTGCCGCGTTTGAGTGATGCACGCCCGCGTCAACTGAGACGCCCTGCGCAAGTCGATTGGCCGAGCTTGATCAGCGTGATGCACGCTGCGCCTGAGCGCGGGGCGCAACCATTTGCCGCGGCGGTGGAGCTGACTCATTCCTTATTTAGCGTGCCTCGAGTGCCTCTCGGCCTGGAGCATTCGCTTGAAACCGGACCGCGCCCGTGTGGTCTCTGGGTCACAGACGAACGCGCACGTTTCGTCCGGCGCGGTGTCATCGAAATGCTGAACTCCCGCGACCAGTGGGAAGTGAAAACAGCAGAAGCACCGGCGAAACTTGGGGATGCGCTCGTTCGCGAAAATGACCGCTGGCGACCGGCCTTGACCTTACCGAAATCGTTGGACGGAATCGGGTATGGCAATCTTTGCCGGTTGCGCGATCGAGGACGCTACGGCCGCGAAATCCCGGTCGCGACCATGCTCACCTCCGGAGAACTCGCCTTGGTGAAGTCATTAAGGAAGGCCACAGGAAAACGCGCGGTGACACGAAACGATTTTGAAGGAGATGTCGCGAATGCCATCGCTGAATCAGTCAAACCCGGAACGATTATCGAGTGCGTCACACGTGGGGCCACGATCTCGGTTCGCGTTGACTTCTCGGACCTCCCGGTCCAGGCGCACATCGACTCGTTAGGGCGGGCGCTGATCACACCGCCGGAACGGGAAAACATTCCGGATATTTGCCGAAGCTGTGATCAACTCCACTTCGATCAAACCGTCGCCATTGTGAATTCTCCCGCATACGGCTGGCGACAACTCGGCTTGGTCGAGCGCGACGGCACGCCGACCGCACGCGGATTGATTTTCTCATTTTTCCATGCCGGCGAAGGTTTGGCCATCGCTGCCGCACTGGAGGACGAGACTTATCCCATTGACGATCTCGTTTTCGATCTGGCCAATATTCGTGCGGGACCGCGCTTCGCCGGAGAAGACGCCCCGATGGGCGGCAGGCTCGGCATTCTTTGCCAGCGTATTTATGGCCGCGCCGATTTCGCCGGCTATCTGACGATGGGCGTGCCTGTTCATTACGGCGCTGGTGCATCGGAAGTCGTGCGCGAGCTGATTGCCAATCCGGGTTCGCGCTACAAATTGACTGGCGAAATGGTTCGTCACGGCGACATCGAGCGGGCGCTAATCGAATGGCGCAGTCTCTTGCATCATATCGTGGCAGCGCCCGATTATCCTCTCCCGCGGTGGAGCTCACTAAAAAAGGCCGCGGCTGTTCTAGTCGAGAAAACGACGTCGCCAGTCACGCATAATCTGCCTTCCCTGCTCGGGATATCGCAACGAAGGGCTTAAAAAGGAGAAGGCCCCTGAATCTGCGGAGGTTATTTTCCTTTTATGAATCAGCGCGCAGCCGCTTTTCGAAAAAATACTGAGCGGATCATCCGCAAGCTGACCGTAGGGCGGTATGCGATAATACCCGGCGGTCTCGTAGAGCTTGATCGCGAACGGTTGGCGAACGCCGCTCTCGAGGCGGACAACATCGTAGCCTATTGTTAGCGCCGTCTCTTCCAATGTTTTCAGGATCGTTCGCGCAATCCCACGTCCTCGCGCTGCTGGTCGCACAAACATTCGTTTGATCTCACCAATTTTCCGAGCCGAACTATCGTAAGCGCGCACCGCGCCGCAACCCACCGCGCGCCCGTCAAAGCGGGCAATTACAAATGCCGCGCCGGGTCCCTGGATATCGCTCGGTTGGAATTTACACAGTCCCATGTCGCCGTAGAGCACACCCAGTTCCTCCCATAGTTCATCCACCAAATGCCTCGCTTCCACCAAGCTGGGATCTGCCGCCCGGACATCAATTGGAAATGCGTCAGTCACGATGGCAGCGCCGCTCCCCGGCATCGGCTGGTCAGACCTATTTAAGCTGCTCATCGTAATGCTTGGCCGCATCTGCCTCTGCGTTTTTCAAGACATTATCACCAAAGCGCCGTTTGATCTCCGCCCTCGAGACAACGTTGTAGCCGAACGCGTGACCGTACGTCATGGGGTCGAGAATGTCGCTCGCGACTCGACGTAGCTCTATGTGATGTCGCTGCTGAAGAATTTGGGCGTACTCGGCCTGTCCTTTCCGGGGAAAGCCGTAGTCTTCGAGGACCAAACGACCTGCACGAAGATCCGCTTCCGCATCCAAGCGGCCAGCCTGATATGCACTTTTCGAATACGGTATGTGACTGGATGTGTAAGCAAAATCAGAATTGTCACGCGCGTGACATCCAGCCAGTATTGCCGACAGCGCTGCAAATAGGATGCGGCGGGTCATAGGTCTAACGAGAACAAGATCAGCCACCGTTGGTAAGAGCGAGTGGCATCCTGATTCTAAACCGTTACCCAGTTCTTGTCTTTCACTCTCGGCCATCGCGTTTTTTGAGCCAACTTGGTATAGGGATCGTTGGCGCATTGTTCCGGTGCGACTTCAGGCAAGATATCGTCAGCTACTCCGTTCTTCACAAAAAAGGCGTTGAAGCCAAAGCGATGAGTTCCAACAAGACGATAGCCCTTCAATCGCCCTAAATTGACCATCGCTTTTAATGACGCCCCCCGAAAATCGTCTTCGGGTGTTGTGACTGTAAATTCAGGGCTGTATGGAACAGTGAGGGCAAGGTTGGGCGGAATCGGATTATGCACCTCGCAAACCACCACCGTCGGGTCGACCACATCAAGCGCCTTCCAAATCCAGTAATCGACGCCGTCCATGTCCAGAGAAAGAAGATCAATCCTTCCGCGAAGATCGCACTCGGAGACGAGCTGATTAACATTTTCTGCCGTAACCCAAGCACAATTGAAACTGGGCGGATGCGCAAAGCTATCTTTGTGGCACGCATAAAACGCCGATCCTTTCCTGACATTATCGGCGCTCCCGTCGAAAAGGTGGCCCCACCATCCGTGGTTAAGAATTAAGTTGGCCGTGTTGCACTCAATGCCATCGCCGGCGCAGATTTCGAGGCAAATTCGGTTCTGCGGCGTGATGATTGAAAATAGGTAGAGAAGAATGCCATCCTCTTCGAATTGGGAATATTGCCGGAAGCCTACCTCTCTGAAATCCGGTAAGGCGGCCCCTGACGATCGAACCAGGCTCTTGTAATGTTGTTGGAGAATTAGCTGCGCGACCTTCGCGTCTGTCTGACTTTTCAAGAGTTCAGTTGGGTAATGGGAAAGGATGTCTCCCGAATGCGACGAACATCCAATCCTCCTTAGAATGGATTTGATGTGTTTGATCATAAACCGCCAAGTAAAGTCCTAACGAGATCAGATCAGCTATGCCTGATTTGAGCGAGCATAACTTGGGCGCACAAGAGTGCGATCAGTTAGTCTGCGGGAGCGCTTGCCGGTAGCGTTGGCTGAAGACGGACGTTTTGGAAAAACGTCCCTACCTGGGAACGAGATCGGCCCGATCGCGCTTATATGAATGGGACGAGACGACGCTCGTCCCTCCAAATTAAATTATTTTGCGGTGAAAGTGAGGTGGCCTTCTTTTTCGTCGACTTTTATGGTCTGGCCTTCGCGGAATTTGCCTTCGAGAATATCCATACTCAAAGGGTCGAGAATGAATCTTTGGATGGCGCGCTTTAACGGGCGCGCTCCGTAGACCGGGTCGTAACCTTCCCGGGCAATGAATGCCTTGGCCCGATCCGAAAGGTCCAAGGCAATGTTTTGCTGCTGGAGACGCCGGGTTAATCGAGCCAATTGGATTTCGACGATCTTCTTCAAGTCGGCTTCGGTGAGCCGATCGAAGATAATGACTTCGTCCACTCGATTCAAAAATTCCGGGCGGAAATGTTTGCGCAAAGCGTCCATCACCAGCGCAGACCGCGCTTTCTTCGATTCTTCTTCGATGATGTACTCGGAGCC